>JBEKXG010000553.1:0-3858 GCA_049512295.1 Syntrophobacteraceae bacterium | reverse complement strand
TTGGGAGGTTTGTTAGATTCCGAGTTCTTCGCAGAATTGCTCCATTTCGGCATCAATTATTGTTGATAAACCTGAGGGCGAGAAGAAGTAGGCATCAGGGGTATCAACATCATCCATGAAGATTCGGACTTTGAATGTTGATGGTCGCCCGTCAAACTGAATCCTGAACTCCATTTCCTTCTCCTCATCATGTGCCATGTGCCACCACCGGTGAAGAATGGACCCATTTCTTGTTTTCCCATGGACCCACCTGAAGTTGCTGAATTGTGACTTGTCTGGAGAATTTCACCGATTTACGAACCCATTTAGGACTGGGGTTTAAAGCAAAGAGCTGGCTGTAAGAAAGGAAGGGGCAGCGATGGGCGGACTCTTGGAGGGAGGACGCTCATTGCTGTCCCTTCGGCATGTTTGTGGAGAGACAGTTGGTTGGAGTTATTTGCCGGCGTTGAGTTTTTTGGATTCGTGCAGGCGCCAGGACGGCCCCTCGATGGAGATTATTGCTGAATGATGGATCATGCGGTCTACGGTGGCGGCAGTGATAACCGGATCGCCGAGATAGTCGCCAAGCTCCTTGAAGTCAATGTTCGTTGTAATAATCGTAGAGCCCTTGCAGTAGCGTCCGTCGATCACCTTGTGAAACAAACAGGCGTTTTTGGCGTCATGCTGTTCCAACCGGTCAAAACCGACTTCGTCGATAAGCAGTACCTCGGGAGCGAGAAAGGATTTCAGTCTCTTTTCGAGAGTGTTGTCGGCCAAACTTGCCAAGAGTTCCCGCAGCATGGCAGAAGCGGTGACATAGCGGCAGCGGAAGTTTTTCTGGCATCCAATTAAGAGTAGGGCCTTGGCGATGTGACTCTTTCCCGTACCGGAATTGCCGGCGATGATCACCCCCTGTCTGCGGCCGGCGAAGGAAAGCGTGGCCAGTTCCATAATCTGCCTTTTGTCTACGCCGGTCTGAAAGACGAAATCGAAGTCCGCGAGCAGTTTACGATCCGGCAGTTTCGCTTCCTTGATGCGCCGTTCGATCTGGCGTTCGGTGAGTGCGCTGGCCTCCAGGGCGAGCAGTCTTTCGAGTAGCTCAGCGCATGGGGTTGCCTCCTTGGCTGCCCTGGCGAGTTCCTCATCCAGTGCGCTGGCTATCCGGTTGAGTTTGAGGGTTTTGAGGTAGTCCTTGATCTTGCCTGTGGTGTCGGTGGGCTTCATGTTGTGTCTCCGGAAGGGCTGGGATTGAAGAGGACCGAGTACTCCTCCAGCGGCCGTTGGTTGATACTGGGGAGCGCCTTGCGCAAGTCGCGAGCGGCCCGCTCGTTTCTGATCGACTCCAGGGTCCTGGGTTGTGCTTTTGAAAGCAGGATCCGCTCCACTGCCTTGCAGTCATAGGCGTGATAGCGACAGGCATGGCCAAGCGCACTGTCTATGTCGTCGCAGTTATATCGCTCTTTTAGATGCAGGATGTAACGGGCATGAAAGCCGGCATTTTTGGGCTGACCACTCTTCAGTCCCCTCAAGAACTCATCTGCATGCTCCCCCAGTTCCATAAACTGCACCTGCACCGGTTCCAGACCATAACGAATCGTTTTCATACGGTGGATAGAGGTTGAGTCCAGGGTAAGCTTTGCTCCGGTCGGCGCCCGTTCATGGCGAATGATGAGGGAAAGCTCCGGAGAGTAGATCAGTACCTCGTGTTCCGTGACTTTCATGGTCAGGATATCGGTCACGTGCTCGTAAGGGACGGGATAACGGTTGGTCTCGTAGTCGATGTAGCCATCAAGGTTGCAGACTCTGAGCGCCACTTCAGCACTGTCATAGGGATGGACAGGCAGCGGCGTCAACGCGGCCAGTTCCTGTTCCAGGAAGAGTTCCAGCGGCGGCCGGCCGGTGGTCTCATGCAGATGGAGATCGTTTTTCTCCCTCATCCACCAGCGGGCACAGGCTCTCAGATCTTCGAGATCCTGAAACTCGCGGCCGCACAGCAGATTTCCTTCCACATACTGAAATGGGCGTTCGATCTTCCCCTTTGTTTGAGCCCGACCGCGCTGGCAGATTATCGGCCGCACCAGATAATGGGTGATAAAGGCGGAGTATGCGGGGTTCAAGAGCGGCCTTCCAGCCTCCCAGCGCAGGACAACTGTTTTCTCGCTGTCATACAGGCATTGTGCGGGAACTCCGCCAAAATGGAGGAAGGCGTCTTGATGGCGGCGAATCAGGGTATAGAAGTCCCTGCGTGGGGTAAAGTCGATGAAATGGCGTCGGGAGAAGGCCAAGATGTAGGAGAAGCATTGTACCTGGGCCTTGCCGGTTTTCAGGAAGTTGATGGTGTATGGACTCCAGTCCATTTGCCCCTGGATACCGGGATCGGTCTCGAACCGGATTATCGGTGTCTGTTTGGGGCCGGGACGAAGTGAGCGCAGCCGGTCCCGCAGGATGCTGATGCCACCGTCATAACCGGCGGATATTAGTTCTTCGAAGAGTCGCAGCCCTGTGATCTTCGGATATTTCTCCAGAATTTTACGGATGGTTTCCTCAAAGGGATCAAGCTTGCTCGGCCGGACAATGGACGCCTTTAGCCCATGCGGTATGAGTATGTCGTGACCCTCATCCCTGGATTTAGCGTGCTTTCTCAGAATACGCCGCACCGTGTTGCGGCTGATGTCGAAATGCCGGGCAAGCGCCCGGATCGGCCACCCCTTTTGGTTTCTCATCATTACCAGCTGTTGTTCCAGATCTCCCCTGTTTCGGATAAAGATAGCCATTGGCGGTCTCTCCCGGTTCAGGACAGAGGTTTCACGTCGGCCGCGGCCTTATGCAACGCTTCTTGCACATGGCCAAGACTTACCAGGACCCGGGCACAACCACCGCGCACCCTTTGTTCCACATGAGCCTCGAACTGGCTGAGTTCGGTACCGGAAAATAGAACCACCGTCTCCAGGCTGGTCTTCTCGAGGGCGAGAAGCCGGCGCAAAAGCACCTTGGCCTGCAGGCAGAATCCTTGCCCATCGCAAGGAGAAACCAAGATATCGTCTTTGGGCTGAAAAACCATTCCACGCGGGTCCCTCAGGATAGTTTCACTCTCCTGTTTCGAACTGATAAGCAGGGCTGCCACAACTTTACTGATCTCCCGCCAGGTAAGGTGTTGCTCACGAATTGCCGTCAGCAGCCGATCCTGATTGCAGCGCTGCAACCGGGCCAGCTCCGCCCCTATGCTCGCTGGCAGGAGCCCAAGCCTGATACTCTGTTGCGCCTCGTCGGAGAGCCGTTCGATCAGGGAAAGCCGCCGGCAGACCCAGCTCTTGTTGCGTCCCATAAGAAGAGCGATCTCAACCTGATTCAAGCCGTCCTCATGGCAGAGCGAATGCACCACCAAGGCCTCCTCCATCACGGAGATAGCCCGGCCCACCCGGTTGAGCTGCAACATGGCGGCCTTGCAGGCCCGCAGGCTCACATCCAGAGTCCGCACCGTCATCTCTTTCAACCCCAACTGACGACCGGCCCTAAGTCGCTTGAAACCATCGAGCAGCTCATGCTCGCCAGGGGCGATTCGGCAGACGACCACCGGGGTCAACTGCCCGTACTTCTGTATGGAACAAAGCATGGCCCGTTCTGTCTGTGGTTCGACGATTCGCAGCGGTGCAAAACGCTCACCAATTTCGGTGATAGCAATGCTGGTTGCCTCTTGGAAAACAGGATTACCATCGGTTATCTTCAGGCCGTGACTCTCCTCATGTGGTAGCATTAAAACGGTTCCTTTTCTGCCTGAACTTCCAACCTGGCTTCCGCAAATTCGCTGAAAATACCGTTCTCCCTCACCACCTTCTTCAGGCTTATCAAAAGGATGTCGAGCACAAGACGCCCCACCTG
>JBEKXG010000552.1:0-3859 GCA_049512295.1 Syntrophobacteraceae bacterium | reverse complement strand
GAACATATTCAGGACCCGGAATATGGCATCGAAGGCCTTTAGCTATTAGCGCTCAGGACAGTTCCTGCCCTCTGCCTCTAAAAGGGCAGTTTTGCAGCCGATGTCTCGAAAAATTGGCGATCGAGCCCACACTCGACCTGCTCGACGCCCTGCCCAAGGGCTACTGCGTGATCGAAACCATCGGGGAGGTTTCAGGCATGGGATTTCCACACTAAATTCAGGGTAACTTTCACGCCGGGAACGGCAGACCGAAGAGGAAACTGTTCGGCCATTTGAACCGCATGCTTGATGCCCTCCCGAAGGGCACGGGCAGCAGGATGGTGTTATGGGCTTAATGACACGAGGGGAAAAACCGGCACAAGCATGAAGTTGGTGTGAGCGTTAACAGAGAAGCAGCAATTTCAGGAACAAGGAAACCTCTGAACGTAGACAACTTATACAAAACGATTGACACTACCCCCGTTATCCTGTCATATTCATCAATGTACACGTCCCACGATGCCAAGTTGATAATTCAGGATGTTTTATACACTGATTCAGACTTCGCATGCACCATGCACTGCACCGGGCGGGTCTGCCCGGAGCGGCCCGGGATGACCTCCTCACCTGCTACAGGGTCACACCGGAAGCTTTCTGTAATGCGAGTTTGTTCGGCCCTGTGAAAGGCACAGGCAATCGTTGCGAGCGTCACGTGACGATGCCGGCCAGGCCAGTGCTGTCTCCTTCGCAATGGCCGAGGCCAGGTTCCTCTTTCATTTTTCGATCATCGAGTTCGATGCGCCACCCAAGGCCTTAGCAACAGCGGCAACCATGAGCGCACCGTGCGCTCAAATGCATCATACGCACTTTTTGCCGATCTTAACCAATGAAGCTTCAGGAGGTTTGCCATGCTCGCCAGCAGAAAGCCCGCAGTTGCGGGTCCTGACGTCACAGAAAGGCTGCCCCGGAACACCCGCCGTCCTTTCGGCCTTGTGCGTCTCTTTATCCCGCACATGTCAGTGAAGTCCGGCGCCTGTCTACTGGTATTGCTCCTTTTCGGGCTCTCCTTCGCCGGTCCGGCGATTGGGCTGGGGGACGCATACTGGACGCCCTATGTAACGAATTTGGCGACAACTTCCGCGACAATCAACTGGCGAGGATCTGACATCGCCTCGGGCTCGGTGGAGTACGCCACGTCGAGCTACTATCAGGAGCATCAAAGGTTTCAAAAAACGGTAACATCCCGGGCCGCCGGGGCTTATCAACACGTATTGCTCACGGACCTTGAACCCGACACCTCGTATGTATACAGGGCGAGACCGTCAGACAATCCTGACGAATTCGACAACCGCACATTCCGGACGATGCCGCTCAGTGGTCCGTTCACCTTTCTCGTGATCAGCGACACACATGCCGAAGAGAAACGGTTCAAATACGTTGCGGACGCAATCAATAAATATGAACATGAAAAGGATGTGCTCTTTATCCTCGACGGGGGAGACTACGCAGGGTTTGATTCGGAGACGTGTTGGACCGAATATTTTAAGTATGCAGACGGGATGTTCTCAAAATTCCCCATATTTCACACCATAGGGAACCATGAATATCATAATCCCGGCAATGAGGATGGCCCGCCTACGGCTGCCGATCAGTACCATTGGACATATGACATACCCTTGAAGGGGCACCTGTACTACAGCTTTGACTGCTCCGACGTCCGGTTTGTCGTGCTTGACTCTCCCGATCCGAAACATGCCGATGGCGATGATCCTCACGCTTACATCACTTACACCAAGAGTCAGGTACCCTGGCTCACGGGACAGTTGGACAATAAGATGGCGGGAACATTCACCATACATCACCATCCAATCTGGGATTATGGCAGCACTAAGTCCAGTACCAACCTCGGACCATGGGAGACGCTGTATCATACCTACAACATCAGCGCGAATTTCGCGGGCCATACGCATGATTACCAGCGGTATTCAGTCAAGGGGATCCCCTATTTCGTCGTCGGCAATGCCGGAGGCAAATTTGCCGACCAGATGCCAGGTTATCCCCATGCGAAGTGGTTCGAGTACGGAGATACGAGGCAGCTCGGGTACCTCAAGATCAAAGTGGACCCGGCCAATAATGTGGCGACTGCAGAGGAATATTTCGTCGCCTATGTTGACGAAGACGATTCTGAGACAGCTACGGTCTACGACCCGCCGATACTTGCCGATACAATTGCATTTCCCCTTTCATCGACGCTCAGGACCCTCACCGTTACCAAATCCGGCCGCGGAACGGGCACCGTCGTCTCAACCCCTCACGACATAGACTGCGGTTCTACCTGCCAAGCGAAATATAAGAAGACTGAGAACTTAGTCCTTAAGGCCATCCCTGACAGCGGTTCCTACTTTACGGGTTGGACCGGCGCCTGCAAAGGGGTTGGGCAATGCTCGGTCTCCGTGAAGGATGACATCACCGTAGGGGCCATTTTCGAGACGGGGTGCGAGTATTCCTTCCAGCCGGACACCAAGACCATCGGATACCAGGGCGGCAAATTCACCGTGAAGGTGACGGCACAGAGCGCCAACAACTCCTGTCCGGCACCCGAAGTCGATAATAGCGCGGACTGGATCACCTACACGCAGTCGCCCTTCGTCAATAACAAGGGTACCATCTCTTTCGTGGTAGCAAAAAATACCGGGACCGCCGCAAGGTCTTCCAAGGACGAGCTTTTCATAGGAGGGAATTCACTTACGGTGACTCAGACGGCAAAGCCCTGAGCCCTTGGCTTTAGCCCGCACTCGCTGGGGCCCCGCAACCCGGCGATGACCTCTTCACCGGACCGGGAAGCCTCGATCCCTGGCTTTAGCCCTGGCTCCTGCAGCTTTTCCCGGGGCATGCACCATCCAGGCAGGGGGAGAGAAAGACTCCCCCTGCTTTTCGCCTCTCTTCGTTCTGGTCCAGGGAGCGAACGGCCGAACGGGGTCGGGCCGAAAGCGCCGGGATAAACCGGCATAGAGTAGGGGATGAAAGAGCCCCACATAAAAGGAGGAGCTGCGCCATTATGGCCCCGAGTCATGTGCGGGTGGCCGTGAGGCTGCACGTGATGCAGTTGACAGGGGAAAGCGCAGGCCAGCCATTGACCTCCGAAATCACCCATCAGGGATGCCGACCTGGTGGTCCGAAGGGGAAGGCAATACTGTGAGAAGGCGTTTGACAGCGAGCCTTCCGCAGGTCCCGCGGAGTCTTAGACCCTGTGCATGCGTGGAAACTTTATGCTCGAGAACCGGGAGATCTCCATAGCCTCTGATAGGAAAGTGATTTATCAGAGCGGTCGGGGAAGGCCAGTGGCCACAAGCCCGACATGTACGTTGTGGAGAAGTCAGACATCGACACCAAAGAAGGAGCCGAGCAAAGTGGAAGTTCTGAAACAGCGGAGGCTCCGGAGGGAAGGCCGGTGACCGGGGGAAATTCTGAAAAGACCGGCTGCGGCTTGCACGCAGAGGCAGGGGTAAGCATTGAACGGACTTGACAGAATACGCGAAGCAGCACGGAAGGATAAGGAACTTCGTTTCACCAGTTTGATGCATCATATCACAATAGAGTTACTGAGGGAGAGCTTCCTGGCACTGAAGCGGGACGCTGCCCCGGGTGTGGATGATGTAACGTGGCGCCAGTATGGCGAGCAACTGGAAGAGCGGCTACCCACCCTGCACGAGCGCGTCCAGAGCAACAGATACCGTGCGATGCCTTCGAAAAGGGTCTGGATACCAAAACCTGACGGGCGGCAACGACCGATCGGCATAGCGGTGCTGGAGGATAAGATAGTCCAACAGGCCGTTGTGATGGTTCTAAATCAGATCTACGAAGAGGCATTTCTCGGTTT
>JBEKXG010000551.1:0-3861 GCA_049512295.1 Syntrophobacteraceae bacterium | reverse complement strand
TTTTGCGGGTTCATGCCCGGAATTCTTTTTAAACCGTGTTCTTCCGCAGCGGCAACCCTGGCAATAGTGCTATAACTGGCTTCGACTAATCGCTGCGACAGGACTTTTCCTATCCCTTTAAGTTGTTGAAGTTCTTTCATTTCCTTCTTCATAGCATCCTCGCATCCTCCACTAATTTTCTTCCAGCTTGCCAAGTTTTTACAATCCGGCCGGCGCAAACGACAAAGGCATCCACCGCATGCCTCCGCACAGAGGTGTTCATTGGACGACCGGATTACTCTCTGCCGACTTGTGCGTAATCAAAGGCCACAAACAAGCCCACCTGTTCGAGAACGACAAGAAGAAGCTGGAGGCTATCGGTTGAAGAGCTTCTTTATTGCGCCAACCTTTTTCCGCGCCGCACCCTTCAATTGGTCGTTCTTTCCCTCTTCTTCGGGTCGCGGTTGCCCGAAAGACCTCCGAGGCCTTCTTTGACCTTTCCTTTGACCTTGTCTGTCAGACCTTTGATTTTATCTTTTGTGCTCGACTTCATGATGTTTCCTCCAAGCAAGTTGACTCGCCAAAATGGATAAGCCGGGAGGCACGTTCTCCACCTTTTGGGTTCGGACCACATACACGTCAGTTTGGTTCACGGGCATCCACTTACGTTTCAAGCAAACCTTATGCCCGGCGGGTCGAGAGCTGTTGCTTTTAATGTTTTATAATATTTACGGTCACTTATGGATCGGTCAGTGCGATGGAAGGTTGTGGCTTGAACAGAAAGAGTGTTGCATGCAACAGAAGCGTTGCATAACCTGCCTGTTACATGTAACGCTTCAATTTGGGTTAAGGAGAGACGCGCACAACCTGCGGCCTCTTTTACCTTGTCCGGATATACTCGGTTTTCTCGTTTCGTTGTGAAAACTGGCAGGTCATGGGGATTAAAGCGAAGCTCCCATTCCGGCAACTTCCCGTTGTGGCACATCTGGAAAACCTGAACTCAAGCCCCAGTGGTCTGAGCAGCACGGAAGCGCCTCTCCGCCTGGCCCATTTAGGCCCAAAAGGTACTCCATGGGATTGAAGTGTTACATGTGACATGAAAGAAATGCAACGCTTATGTTGCATGCAACGCTTTCTCTATCCAACTCCACCTCCTTGGGCAGTACTCGCTCCTTCCATAGGTATCCAAATACATTATCTAAAAAGAGAACCCGACGGTTCTCGATCTCTTCGGGCACAAAATTTGCCTAAAGCAACAGGCAGGATAGCTCGTAACTCGTAAGCTGAAGGCAGGATTTATCCGAGTACCGCAGTATTTATCCGGCAAGATTCGAGAGGGATATGGCATCAAACACGATGAGACCGAGACGAAGCTCAAATGAAAGGAAAGCTCGAGTTAGATCGGTCTCATGTTGAACGATTGAAACCAGCCACCACAATAATGCTACTTGTCCTCCAAAATACCAGAAAGGACGTTAGATGAAAAAAACCGTTTTTCCTGTAGTTTTGTTCTTGTCTATGGCCCTGATATTAGGCTATGCATTAACAACATTCGCCGGCCGATCCGCAGGGGTAGCGATCGACGATGCCACTATCACCACGAAAGTGAAGTATGAATTGGCAGAGGATGTCAAATTCGGCACACTGAAAACAGTCCAGGTCGATACCGATAGGGGTGTGGTCACTCTCACCGGTAGAGTTCACAGCAAACAGGAAAAACAGCATGCTGGAGCTGTGGCCCGCAAGGTTAAGGGCGTTGTGAAAGTGCGCAACGAATTATCGGTGGTCCGGGAACGATAGTCTGAGGGACAGGCAGGGAGTTTGTCGGGGAAAGGCTGGTTTTCAGAAACCTTTTGGTGATATTTACAACCTCCCATCCCTTCGATGTCACAGGTGGGAAGCGAGTCGCCCCAAATCTTGTTCGACTGTGCCTCCGGCCTGACTCCTTGCAGAGCGTCTCGCAAATACGACGGCAACTCGACCCAAGGGAATGATCTTTGCGGTGTTCGGTATTCACATAGATTTCTCGACTTCGCTTGAAATGACGGCATTGCAACGTTATTTTGTAATCGTTGCGCTTGGGCGTGAACCCCTTTTGCTCAATGCAATAATGGTCGGAGAAAAGGCTATTCGAGGATTCGTGCAATGAAAAATTTGAGCACCGGCCCGCTAATGGGATCTCTTTTTTTATTATTTACGTTTCTCTGCCTGATCGCTGTTTCCGGCTGTGCATCCCTGCCGAATGTGCAGAAAATGATGGGTCATGAACTCTCAAGCTCTGATCAACCGACAAAGATCATGGGGCATAAAGGAGAGCTCTCTGCAAAAACAAGTAAAGCTATGATCAAACGGCTTGAAGGGCAGGTCGATCAAACCAGACTTCTGGAGCAGCAGGTTCAGTTGATGCAGTCCGTCAGTAAGAGTCCTTTAGTGGCCGGCAACAAGGTCACCCTGCTCATTGACGGGGCGGCTACCTACGCAGCGATGTTTGAGGCCATCCAAAACGCTAAAGATCACATCAATTTTGAAACCTTCATATTTGAAGATGATGAAGTCGGCAAACGATTTTCCGATCTACTCATCCGGAAAAGTGCCGAAGGCGTGCAAGTGAACCTGATTTACGACAGTTTTGGATCCGACAATACTCCGGTTGGCTTTTTTCAGCGCTTGCGCGATGGCGGGGTTTCAGTGCTTGAATTCAATCCCGTTAATCCCTTGAAGGTACTCGTGGGAAAAAAATGGTCATTAAGCCATCGAGATCATCGTAAGATCCTGGTCGTTGACGGCGCCATCGCTTTTACCGGCGGAGTCAACATCAGTGGCGTTTATTCCGGAAGCTCAGCCATTGGGTCTCGTAGTGGTGGGAAGAAGGAACAACCCTGGCGGGATACACACGTTAGAATCGAGGGTCCGGCAGCACTGCGGCTCCAGTGGCTTTTCATGAAAACCTGGGAAAGGCAAAAGGGACCGGCACTTACCGGCAGGGACTATTTCCCCTATGTGCAGCAAGCTGGAAACACGCTGGTCAGGGTAGTCGGCAGTTTACCGGGTGAAAGCAATCGACTCATATTCATGATGTACATGTCAGCAGTCACTCATGCGGAAAATTCCATTTACTTAACGACTCCTTATTTCGTGCCTGACGACCAAATGTTAAAAGCGCTCTCCGATGCAGCAGCGCGCGGTGTCGATGTGAAGATCCTGCTTCCGGGCTTCAGTGATTCCGCATTGGTTTTCTATGCGAGCCGGCACTACTATGCCCGGTTGTTAAAAGCAGGCGTGCAATTGTTTGAGAGGCGCGGAGGGATGCTGCATGCAAAGACGGCAGTTATCGATGATGTCTGGTCTACTGTAGGATCGAGCAACCTGGACAATTTAAGCTTCCTTACCAACGACGAGGGCAATGCCGTGATCCTGGGGCGGGACTTCGCCGATGGTATGCAAGCGATGTTTGAAAGAGATTTGGAAGACTCTGACCAGATAACTCTGGAGGAGTGGGAAAAACGGCCAGTCGGCGATCACCTGAAGGAATGGCCTGCCAGTCTGCTCAAACACTGGCTATAATGGGGTCAGGTCCGGTGAAAAGCTGTGGTAGCCCTCAAAAAGTTTCTGTTTTTTCCCATGCGCTATGAGTATTTCCCCAAGCCATTTTTCCACGGGGACCTTCCCTGATGCCGTCGATACCAGATAAGGTTTGCCTGACTCAAGGCTCTTTGACGCGCAAACATGGATGAAATCCTCAGGGGATTCTATCCGGGATTTGAAATACTCATACTTATTCCTGATATGGCTGGCGGCCTCCTGGCTCGAATATTCGGTTCCATTCCTGGTGAATGTTAAATGTGATTTCGCTACCTGATCTATCAAATATGCGATGACCTT
>JBEKXG010000550.1:0-3869 GCA_049512295.1 Syntrophobacteraceae bacterium | reverse complement strand
AGAAGGTTGTGACTGTCTTCTGTCAGCACTGCAAGAATACCCGAGGCCCGCTCAATGCCGGCGCGCAGGAGAACCTCTTCCTCAGTCGCGTCGCCATGAATGAAATGGTGGTCCGGGAATTGGTTGGAGATCCATTCAATGCGTTCGAGTTTCATTTCGATAGACACGCAGGGCCGGTTGGACGTAATCAGCTCTCGTAACACGTTGACGGCGGTGTGACCACCGCCGCAGATAATGAAATGATCCTTGAGCGCGGCAATGCGCTTTTCCATTTTACGCTCCCTCAATATCCGGGAAAATTTCCGCTCTACTACAAACCCGGTGATCGACGACACCGCATAGAGAACTACCCCCAGCCCGGACCACATCAAAATTATGGCAACAATGCGGCCGCTTGTGCCAAAGTCTTCGAGTATCTCTCCATAACCGACGGTGGTAAGTGTAATGCTCGTCATATAAGCACAATCAAAAAGGCTCCAGCGGCCCCCGCCCAAAATCAAGAATCCCACCGTGCCCAATACGAATACAATAAAAAGCAGCAGCGCCGGGAAGACCAGTTGTTGCAGGAACTCGCGGCTCAGAACATGTCTTGACGCCGAGGGTTGCGAACTTTGAGCCTTGGCCATGAAGTCTTTGAGTGCTCCTCTTTAAAACACCGGCGTGCCGAAAAGAGGCTCAAACCGGGCTAACGCAAACATCCCGAACTCAATCAGCGAGATACTCATTTACAGGGGGGATTATTCAGCAAAAAGAATCTTATGTCCAGAATTTCGGTATGGAGGGCTCCAAAATAGACAATGTGCCTACTGACTGCAACCTCAGGATACTGTTCCGTAAGTCACAAAATACATTGTTTGCCGAATTCCATTTTCCACGGAGTATAAGTATCTTGATAATCGCTTAGCAATACCATCTCATGTTTCTCTCTTTGGAAAGCCAGGCCCCTCCCACCTGGCTTTCCTCTTTTTGGCAATCAACTCCCCATGAATTGAACAAATATCTTCCGCGTTCTCGGGCCGTCGAACTCCAGGAGGAATATCCTCTCCCAAGTGCCGAGAACCGGCTTTCCCGAATTCACCATTACCTGCACGCTTCCTCCGGTCAGGACCGCTTTAATGTGGGCCGCCGAGTTGCCTTCGGCGTGTCTGTACGCGCCCCGCCATGGAACGATGGTGTCAAGGGTTTTTAGAACGTCTTCCATCACATCGGGATCGGCCCCTTCATTTATTGTAAGGCCGGCCGTGGTGTGCGGGGTGTAAATCAGACAGACGCCGTTCACGGCTGATATTTCCCTTAATTTGAGGGCAACTTGGTCAGTTATGTCAACAGCGCATGAATGGGACGGGGTTCTGATCTGTGAGGTTTCCATATCAATCTCTCGGTTCAGGGCAGAATGATTCCCGACGGGGTTCGGCGCTCACGCTCATGAGTTTCCTCAATCTGCCCGGCGGCCTTCAAATCGTCAGGCCAGTAGAAGCTTATTGAATACGTTACCAACTGCGACACAGCGGGATTTTTCCCCACCGGTGATCGGCCCGCAAGATTACAGGCTGCTATCCATGCCCGGCGCGCCTTGTCTTCAGCACCGGAGAGTTTGAATGCCATCGCCTGCTCTTCGAAAAACCTTCTGAAAAGGTATCGCCTTGTCCCTACGCACAGGCTTTCAGCAGCATCATGAAGCACATCCAGGCTGCGTTCGGCCTGCACCTCCCGTGGGACCACGAGAAGAGGACTCTCCAGGGCTTTTAGTTTTTCGTGATAGGGCGACAGCTCTTCTTTGCCGAATCTAAGCCACGAAATGTCCATATCTTCCCATAATTCTGCGATTTCTAATTCGGGAAAATACTTCTCGGGACGTTCAATCTCGGGCATCAGCTCATAGATGTAGGGCCTTCTGTCCGGCTCATGATACCTCCTAAAAAGGTCGCTCGCGCGTTCCTGCTCGGTATTTGTGCCTTTGCCGGTCCAAAAATCGAGCAGATCGAAGTAGAGCCGCGCTGCGTGCCAGAGTGGAATTTCCAGACCTTTGCTGAAAAACGCATGAGTTGAGAGTGCCTGGAGATATTCCCTGTACAGTTTCTGTGTGCTGCCTTCTGCTACTCGCACATTGAAGGTGGCGAAATCGTCTTCAAGGAACGCGGTTATAAGAGTATAACCTCCCGTAGATGCCTCTGGAACCAGAGCGGAAACAATCCACAAGGTCCCCCGGACCGTGAACAGGTGAGCGGTAGCCTTTCTGTGCTCACCCTGGATCAGGATGACTTTTTCGGGCGCGGAGGTCTGTCCGGCTGCCGGGAAGCCCTTCTGTGAGAAGCGGTAGGCTGCCTGCTTCACGTTTCTTTTGTACGGCGAGGACTCCACGGTTTTTTCGAGAATCTGAAAGGTGCGAAAGCCGGTAGGGGCGGGATTGCGGCTCAGCCTGTCGATGAGGGCGGCTGCCAGTAGCGGCCTTCCGGAGAGTGAGCTCCTAAGTGAGTGCAGGTAGCCCTCGAAACTCTCACCTTCGGGGTCCTGGACGGCAAGGCGGTCAAGGGTCATTTGCAGTTCGTCGGATTCTTCGCGAGTGAGCGGGAGGTCGTCTTTTCCTTTTTTGATTGCACTTTGCTTTCTGCTCATATTGCTCCATTATCGAGTGAGCTTGCGTCCGAGTTGAATTTGAATCCACCCTCCGCGAGGTGGGGCAGCGATCGAGAAACTCAACTTCTTAAAATAGAAAAGCCCCATGCGCACCTCAACGTGATTCTGGGGCTGTGTTAGCTCAATGGGAATAATTCTCTATTCTTGCTCTTCGGATTCCACCTCGCGCGGTTCGATAATCAAAGAGTCGGCTACAAGCTCCCAGAGGTACTTTACCTCGACGTCCATGAAATCGTATTCCTTCCGGAGGCTCTTCATGATCTGATCGCGGCAGTTATGGCAGGGGGCAATCAGCAGCTTGGCCCCGGTGTCCTTTATCTGTTTGGCTTTAATGCGGCCGTAGAAGATTCGCTCCTCCACATAGGGCGCCGCCCACGCGCCGCCGCCGGCGCCGCAGCAGAAGTTGTTAGCCCGGTTGGGATACATTTCTACGAAATTTTCGCAGCACTGCTGCAAAATCCACCTGGGCTCCTCGTAGTATCCTTGGCCGAACGCACGCTCACCCTTGCGTCCATAGTTGCATGGGTCGTGGTAAGTCGTCAGGTGGTGATGGATCGACTTGTCGAGCTTGATTCGATCTTCCTCGATATACTGCTTGAGAAGATCGAAGATGCTGACGAACTTGATGCCTTCATTGGCATACCATTTTTGCAGACCAAGCCTGGTCGCATAGTAGGCGTGCCCTCACTCGGGCAAGACAAGGTACTCGCACTCGAGCTCCTTGTAATTCTTTACAATCCGCCCGACGACTTCTTTCATCGATTCGTCGTCGCCTGTGAAAAGGCCCCAGTTTACGCCTTCCCAGTTTTCGGAAGTAGTCGTCCAGGACTCGTTGGCGGCATACAAAATCCGCCACCAGTACATCATGTCCTCGGGTTCGCCGAAAGGCTCTTTTGAGTTAATGGTAAAAAGGTATTTTGCCCCTTTCTTGTCGACAGGGACCGCGAAGCCGGGAAGCTCCTCGGCCAGCTCCGAGCCAAGGTCTTCAAGCAGATAAAGAAAGTCTTCCTTGGGGATGCCAACGTTGTTTCCCGTCTTCAGGCACATCGCGACGCCCTTGTGGAGAACGCCGGGCACCTTGTCTCTTGCCCTCTTGCCTCGAGCGGAACGAAGCATTGCGACGAGGTCGATTCCCATGGGGCAGGCATGTTCGCAACGGCCGCAAAGGGTGCAAATCCAGGGAAATCTCGAATCGATCAATTCCTGTTCCATACCCAGCAGAGCCAGGCGAA
>JBEKXG010000549.1:0-3871 GCA_049512295.1 Syntrophobacteraceae bacterium | reverse complement strand
CAAAGCATAAGGATGATTTCTTGCGACCGGCAAAATGTCTGGACCAGGCAGGATTCCAAGTGGAGCACCCTGGCCATTGGAATGGATACCCAGGGGAATATCCTGTTACTGTTCAGCAGGACTGCCCATTCGGTTCATGATTTTGTAGATATTTTGCTCTCCCTCCCACTGTCGCTGAAGAGCGCAATGTACCTCGAAGGCGGGCCTCAAGCCTCACTTTATCTCTCAACTTCAAAGATGACCCTGGAGAGAAACGGGGTATGGGGAGGCCTGGAAGAAAATTCCCTCCAATTTTCACTGCCCGTTCCAAACGTGATCGGGATATCCAAGAAACCGCGCGCAAAAACCTAATGCACAAGCTTTGGCCGCTTTTGTCTTATCTCAAAGAGCAAGGCGCTGCTTTCGTCAAGCATTCGATTTATTTCCTCGGAATCCCTGGCGCCGATCGTCCCCGCTGACTGCAGTCTGCCGTACTTTTCCTTGATCTGATAGAGTTTGACCTGAACGGGCTTTGTTTGTTCGCGGGTGAGTTCTTTGGAGGCGATTGCCTCATCGAGCCACTTTTGCTGATTGGCGATTCTGGTGGCTATGTCCACTTCGACGGGCTTGAGCAAAGGTTTTACCTCGGATATGCAGGCCGCGACCGAAAAAACTAACAGAATGAGACAACCGCTTATTTTCCGCACCTCTGCTCCTCCCGGCGAGTTGACATAGATTCCCCTGAATAAGTTTTTCGTTCAATTCCATCGAATTACTGAAGCACCTCCGATGGTGAGCGCTGCCACGCCGATAGCGTGGCATCTGCCAGCTCAACGATTGGAGGCAAGCCGGCGCACGACGCACTTCAAAATATGAAGCGCAAGAGTCGTGCCGATCTCGCTTCGCGTGCTCGCCGTCGACGAAGCGTCGCGGCTTCGCCCGCCTGTTTTCTCAATTTTTAACGGAATCTTCAAGTCTTTCCTTTCGAGGTCCGATCCAATGATTAAGCGGATGCGGTTTTCAGGCTGGCCTGAGGTGAAAGAATCGTAACATGGTGGGAAAAAATCGGTCATTTTGTCGGGTGTGGATTCCCTGCACCGCCTGCAAACCGTGGAGAATACAGCCGCGCACTGATGGCATAAACGTTGCTTCACAGAACTGTAACATGAGTCATTTTTCGAAACAATCGAACGGGGAACGGCTTATGATGTACCAATGCATCAGATGCCATAAAACATGGGGGAGCGGGAGGCCGGAGCTGGACGGGTACTCGCACGGGCTTTGCGCCGAATGCCTCAAGGAGGCTTTGGCCCCTCTTTATCGCAAACGGCAGGCTCAGGAGGGCAACTTTGACTGTTTCGGCAAGGCCTCCGGCTACTGCGACCAGCCTGCCTGCAAGTATCGGCAAATCTGCCTGAAAGCGTAGTCCCTTTCCGACCCACCTCTCACGGCCAGGAGACTGGCGCCGGTAAATCGCCCGCCTTGAATTTCGGTATAGAGTCCCGGCCTGCTCCTGCTAAATGGCGTCATCACTTTTTGCCCACCTTTCGCAAACCGATAATCAACATTATTATATGCGAAATTCGTAATGATTGTTGCATTGGAGGGAACCATATGAAAAACGATCAATCCAGCGAAGGTCTCGGGTGTTGCGCATGTGAGGACAAATCAATGGATCCGGCCATCGGCCTGACCTGCGCGGACAAGAAAAATATTTTTACGAGAAGAGAAGAGGAGGTCCTGGAGAGGATAAGGGAAGCCTCCCTTCGTGCCGGCGCCCTCAAAGAAGAAATCAGCCGAACGGATGAGCGCGGGCGTGAAGCGGCTTTGGTCGAACTGGAGCGTTTGAGGCTCCTCCGGGCAGAACTCGAGCAGGAACGGGTCGCAGCGTCCGATGAGCGTATGCGTCTGCTGGGACACTTGTAAGCAGGGACATGACTTTACAAATGGTCACTCAGGGACCGAAAAAGATCCTCACCGGCGACCGCCCGACGGGCAGATTGCACCTGGGTCACTGGGTGGGAAGCATCGGCGCCCGGGTGAAGCTCCAGTATGAGTATGAAACGCTCATCATTGTCGCCGACCTGCACATGCTGACCACAAAAAGGAGCAGTGAGGACATCGGTCAAATCCTATCGAATGCCAGAGGCCTGGTGCTTGACTACCTGGCATCGGGGATAGATCCCGAAAGGAGCGCCATATATCTTCAGTCTGCCGTGCCCCAGACCCATGAATTGCATACATATCTGCAGAATCTTGTAACAGTGAACCGGCTCTTGCGCCTTCCAGGCATAAAGCAGATGGCGCAGGACGCCAACATAACGGAAGAGTCGCTTCCCTTCGGTCTTCTTGGTTACCCGGTTCTCCAGGCGGCGGACATTCTCATCGCCCGGGCTCACCTGGTCCCTGTGGGCAGAGACAACGCACCCCACGTCGAAATCACACGGGAACTGGCCCGCCTGTTCAACTCCACTTACGGCCCCGTGTTTCCTGAGCCTCAACCGCTGCTAAGCGACATCCCGGCCCTCGTTGGCACGGATAACCGGGGGAAAATGTCCAAATCGGCGGGAAACGCAATTTATCTGAGCGATGACGCACAGACCGTTGCAGCCAAAGTCAGAGGGATGTTCACCGATCCAAAACGCATTCACGCCGATATTCCAGGTGCCGTCGACGGAAACCCCGTTTTTATTTATCACCGGATTTTCAATGAGGACCGCTCAGAGGTGGAGGACCTGGAAGAGCGTTACCGCGCCGGCAAAGTCGGCGACACGGAGGTGAAGGAGAAACTCGCCCGAGCGTTGAACAACTTTCTGGCTCCATTCCGCGAGCGGATGGCTTTGTATCAAAGCAAACCCGGCCTCGTTGATGAAATCATATGGAACGGAACGCTCAAAATGCGGCAAATCGCGGCCGAAACCATGCGAGAGGTCAGAGAAAAGATGGGAATCGGCCGCGCCTGGGAATCACTGAGCCATAGCGCTGAGAAGCAATGATACAGGGCCCGGAGTCTTGCACTAGACCAATATCTCCGAAGCCTCCCGCATGAGCTTGGATATTGCAAGTTTCCGGGGGCAAGCCTCCTCCGCGCGGGAATAATCGATTTGTGTAAGCCTCGCCCGGGCCTGATCCGGCAAACCGGCGTAAACCTCACGCGCCAGGTCGCGTTCGCCGTAATCGCGATAGTACATCAGGCACCTCATTATGTCGCTGACCGGCACCGCTCCTCCGACCGCCTCATGGCAGATACGGCCGCACCCGGCACAGTAGCTTTCGTGAGTTTCGGCGGCAAATCTTTCCAGCAGCTCAATATCGCTCCCGCTCAGGCTCGTCCGGTCCCTCGCCGCCGCCACGTTGGCCGACAGAATCGTCAAGCTCGGCATCTGGGAGCAGATGCTCGCAATGTGCGGGTTTTCCAGTATGGCCTTGATCTTGGCCTGCTTATCGGTAAAGCCGCGTTCAAGAAATCGTCCGGCCATCTGCAGTTCGGCTTCGCTGTCTGTTTTTACCTGTCCGCCTCCCTGCGTTTTCATGGCGATCAGTCCGATTCCCTTGTCCACGGATGCTGCGAGCGCTTCTTTCATCTTCGGGGTGTTCATAATCCTGAAGTTGTATGCAAACATTACGGCGTCGATCCAGTCTTCTTTGGCTGCACTCAGCAGGCAGTCTTCCATGTTGGTGTGAGTGGTGAACCCAAAGAATTTGATCTTGCCGGCTTTTTTCATTGCGGAAGCCCATTCCCTGAATGGCTTGGGCACGGCAATTTCGCTGAAACCATTTATTCCATGCACGTAGAACAAATCTACATAATTCGTGGCGAGCCTTTTAAGGCACTTGTCCAGCGCTGCTGTCATGGCTTCGGGCTCGCCGGCGCGCAACTTAGTGGCGAGAA
>JBEKXG010000548.1:0-3873 GCA_049512295.1 Syntrophobacteraceae bacterium | reverse complement strand
TTCCTTCTCTTCACGTTTTCTATGTCAAAAAGCGATTCTACATGTTAACAAATGCATAATAACTGTAGCTGCTGCCCGTCCGGAAACTCCGGACGGAGACCAGAGTTCATCCTTGTTGGGGAGGTCTTAAAATGGCCCTTAACGATCACGTCGAAATCAACCCCAAGATCATGCTGGGGAAACCTGTGATTCGCGGGACTCGTATCACTGTCAAGCTGATCGTAAGGAAGCTCAGCGAGGGAGCGAAAGAAGAAGATCTTTCTCCCGGTCGATGAATTTGTGGTGAAGATCAACGCTGCCTGTCGTGGTCGCGGCGGGACGGGATGAAAAATGGAAATGAAGGAATGCGATTTCAGGAAAGGCCGGCAGGGTTCCGGCCTTTAAATCTCGACCTCATCACCGGGCTCAGGCATAAATACCTCGAAATCCCCGACCTCTGCACTCACCCGCAAAATGTCCTCCCGTCTCTCGCGCCGTTCATGGCGCTCGATGTGCACCAGGGCGAGCGCGCGCGCGTTGGCCTTGCGGGCGAACTCGATGCAGCTCCTGATGTTTCCGTGTCCCGGCATATCCGTGTCCAGGCGGAAAGCCTCGTGAATCACCAGATCGGCGCAGTGCGCAAGCGAGAGCGTTTCATCGGTTGAAAGCCCGTCTCCGCTGTAAAAGAGCGATTTGCCCCCCTTCTCGATGCGGACGGCCAGGTCTCTTTGAGGATGCGCATTTACGGCGCTTCGCCATGTAACGCCGGCCGCTTCCACGATATCCTCAGGTTCGACCGTCAGAAAGCGGATATCGTAGGTAAACCTGTCCACGATAGACGAGTAGGCCAGCTCCAGCGTTTGAGGCACTATTTGGTCTATTCCGCGCTGACCCAGGACGAGCAGGGGCTTTGTGCGTTTCATTTCCCAGAAGCGAGAAAGCAGGGCGGGCAGACCGAAGAAATGATCCCCGTGAAAATGAGATATCCAGATCGCGTCGAGATCGTCGGCATCCCGGCAGCTTTTCCAGAATGAGGCGGGGGCGGTAAAGCCGCAGTCCAATAAGATCGAACTTTCATCGCGCTCATCTCCTGCCCGGACCCAGATGGAAGTGTTTGGAAGGTCCTCGTCGAATGCTTCACCGACACCGATAAATCTTATTCGCACTGTGTTTGCTCCTCGCCTCTAATCCGAAGCCGCATTCAAACGCTCACTGCGTCGGCTTCGCCGCAGGCTCCTAGACGTACTACGGTGTACGCCTCCGTCGCCACCTCGTGAGGTAGACTTACTTACTACACTCAAGTGTGCGAGGCTCGCGCACCACCGGAAAAATAATTTATTTATAGCGTGAGAAAAAATTACCAAAGGCCCACAGTCTTTATCGACGCCCCGCAACTCCGTATAAGTTATTCCACTTTCATATCTAATTTAGAACAGGTATTTAAATTCGGCAAAGGGAGTTTGTTCCTCAAGACCCTGTGTCTTACATTATCAGGGTCTTAGTGGCTTGCGCTGTACCGGATTGCGGAGGATGGTTCATGAAATCTAAACATTTTTTCGCGTTCATTATTCTTCCGATCTTCATCGCCGCTTGCGAAAACGTATCAAGCCAGTATCTGGTCGGACAAAAACCTTACGCTGTCAAGTCCGAAGAGTGGAGCGGAGAATGGTCTCCGGATTGTTCCGGTCAGGAAATAATCAGAATAGAAGTGCTTGATAAGGACAAAGGCATTATCAGGGTAATTGATGCCAAAACCAGCCCCGGAAGCACAGCAGAAGCATATGAGTGCTACCTGCGGGAAGCGGGGAATTGGATATTCGCAAATGCTGCACACGGGGGGGAATCCGACTTTTACCCGGTCCGCGTAAAAAACGTGGAAGGCCGCCAAATAATTGTCTGGTTTCCCGATCCAGAGAAATTCAAACAACTGGTTTTTGAAAAGAGGGCGCTGCCCGGTGAATGGCACGGACGGGATATTTCGCTTGGCTTGCTCAAACCCGAGCACCTTGAGCTTATAATGTCAGGTAAAGAAGGTGTTCTTTTCAAGTGGGATGAGCCGGCTATCCTCATCAGGCATGGGAAGGCCCCCGCACCTCAGAATTAGTATACTCTTGCAGTTTCATCCTGGAGAAAGCTCATGGCGGTAAAAGACAAATTTGAACTGATTTTTGAGAAGGAAATTCCCGAACTGAAAGGCTTGGTCCGATTTTACAGGCACATCCCGACCGGCGCCGAGTTGCTCTCGATAATAAACGAGGACGATAATAAAGTATTCGGCATCTGCTTTCGGACGCCACCGTCCGATTCGAGCGGGATCGCACATATTCTGGAACATTCGGTCCTATGCGGTTCCAGAAAATACCCGGTGAAGGAACCTTTCGTGGAACTCGTGAAGGGCTCGCTCAAAACCTTTCTCAATGCCTTCACCTACCCGGACAAGACTTGCTATCCGGTCGCCAGTCAGAACGTCCAGGATTTCTACAACCTGATCGACGTCTATCTGGACGCGGTTTTCTATCCCCGCCTGACACCCTTCGTTCTACAGCAGGAAGGATGGCATTACGAGCTTGACGACCCTGAAAGCCCACTTACAATCAAGGGAGTGGTCTACAACGAAATGAAGGGGGTCTATTCATCGCCCGACAGTATGCTCTCGGAGCTTTCGCAGCAGTCTCTTTTTCCGGACACGACTTACGGGCTGGATTCGGGCGGCGACCCCAAGGTAATCCCCAGCCTGACTTTCGAACAGTTCAAATCATTCCACGAGAGGTTCTACCACCCTTCAAACGCCAGGATTTATTTTTACGGCAATGACGATCCGGACCGCAGGCTGGACATAATTCAGGAATACCTCAAGGATTTCAGCCGGATCGAGCCCGAATCCGGTGTCGCTCTCCAGGCGCCCAAAACCGCGCCCGCCCGGATCGTTCGCTCGTTTGCCGCAGGTAAAGAAGAGGCTGACACCGGCGGGATCAAGAGCATGGTTACCGTAAACTGGCTTCTTCCGGAAGTGACCGACGCCGGCCTTAATCTCGCCTTCCAAATCCTGGAATACGTTCTTCTGGGCATGCCGGGCTCCCCGTTGAAAAAGGCCCTGATCGAATCCGGGCTGGGCGAAGATGTCGCCGGAGCCGGCCTCGAGACAGAGCTGCGCCAGATTTTCTTCTCTGCCGGTCTCAAGGGAATCCGCTCCGAGGACGCAGAGAAGGTTGAACGTCTCATCTTTGAGACTCTGGCGGCTCTCGTCCGGGACGGGATCGACCCTGCAACCATAGAAGCCGGGGTGAATACGATTGAATTCCGACTTCGCGAAAACAACTACGGCAACTTCCCGCAGGGGTTGGCGGCTATGCTGCGTGCACTTTCCACCTGGCTCTATGAAGCCGACCCGACTTCTCTGACGGCCTTTGAATCGCCTCTGAACCTGGTAAAGGAAAATCTGAAATCAGGCGGATTTTTGGAAGGCCTCATCCACCGCTTTCTTCTTGAGAACCGCCACCGGACGGTTGTTTTGCTCCGGCCCGAGCCCGGACTTGCTGCAAAGGAAATTGAAGAGGAAGCTAAGAAATTCGAGGCAATTAAGAATTCGCTTTCACCTGATGAAATTAGCGGTGTGATCGAAAACGCCAAAACGCTGCAAAGGATTCAATCGAGTCCGGATTCACCGGAAGCCCTGGCCTCCATCCCGGTCCTCAGGGTTTCCGACCTGGACAGGCGCAACAGAATAACTCCCATGGAGTCAAGGCCCGTCGATGGCGTGCCCGGGTTTTACCACGATCTTTTTACAAGCGGCATAACTTACCTGGACGTCGGGTTCAATCTTCAGGCGCTCCCCCAGCAGTATCTACCCTACGCGCCTCTTTTCGGCCGGGTTCTCCTCGAGATGGGGACCGA
>JBEKXG010000547.1:0-3874 GCA_049512295.1 Syntrophobacteraceae bacterium | reverse complement strand
CTTGGGCTTATGCTTGTCGAGCAAGGCCCGCAGATTATTCCTTACGTGCTTGAAATAAATATCCGGCTTGGGGATCCGGAAGCGCAGGTAATACTTCCGCGGCTTAGAACGGACCTGGTGGACATAAGCGAGGCCATTACCACGGGCAAACTGGACAGGATCCAGCCGGAGTGGGACCCGGACTACCGGCTGTGCCTTATCGCCACGAGCGGTCTGACCAAGGGGAAAAAGGGCTGGTACAAGGGCTACCCGGACCGCTATAAGATCGGGGTGCCCATAGAGGGTGTGGATCAGATCGACCAAAACTGCCTTGTTTTTCATTCAGGTACAGAGAGAAACGCTGCCGGCCAATTGGTTACAACCGGCGGCAGGGTGCTCTGCATAGTGAGTTCGGGAAGCACCCTGAAGGAAGCCAGGCAAACAGCTCTTTCAGAAATGGAGAAGGTCCGCTTCGAGGGAATTTACTATAGAAAAGACATAGGTCTCGAATAGGCGGGCCGGGATCCAGGCCCCGGATATCCCGGGGGCCGATCGGAGTTTCAATTGGGAATGGTAAAAGCACTTGTAATGACAGGGTTCGGTCTCAACTGCGATCTTGAAACTTCGTATGCGTTGGAGGTGGCCGGGGCGGCAGTGGAGAGAATACACCTCAACAGCCTCATTTCCGGCGAGAAATCACTGAGTTCCTACCAGGTATTTGTGATAGGCGGGGGATTTTCCTGGGGCGACGACCACGGGGCAGGGGTAATTATGGCAATGCGCCTGAAGCACCGCCTCCAGGACGAGATTTTGGCATTTGTGGACAAGGGGGCAATTGTAATCGGGATATGCAATGGCTTCCAGGTGCTGGTAAACTTGGGGCTTCTGCCCGGATTCAACCGTGGGGAAATGAAGCGCGAAGTCGCTTTAATCGCCAATGACTGCGGAGGTTTTCGCGACCAGTGGGTGAACCTGTCCGTGAATGCCGCCTCTCATTGCGTTCTATCGCGCGATATCGGGAGTATCGAACTTCCGATACGCCACGGCGAGGGCAAGTTTTTTGCCGAGAGTGAAGTTATTGAAAAACTCATTGGCCGTGAGCAGGTATTCCTGCGTTACTCAAAGCCTGACGGCAGCGGCGCGCTTGGAGAGTTTCCTTTCAATCCGAACGGTTCGGTCGAAGATATTGCCGGAATCTGCGACATAACGGGCAGAGTCGCCGGATTGATGCCGCACCCCGAGGCATTCAACCATTCCACAAATCACCCCGACTGGACTTTGCTCAGAGAAAGACACAGGCGTGAGGGGAGGCCGGTTCCCGAAGAGGGCAGGGGGATCAAGTTCTTTCGCAACGCCGTCCAGTATTTTGAATAGCACGAAGTCAGCTTATGGTCAAATTCGCACGAAAACTGCGGCTCGCTGTGCTCATATCGGGCGGCGGGACCAACCTGCAGGCGATGATAGACAGGTCCATCGCCGGGACGCTCAACGCTGAAATCGCCGTGGTGCTGAGCGACAGGCCGGGGGCTTTGGGTCTGCAGAGGGGCGCAAGGGCCAATATCCCGGCACTGCATGTGGACTACGGAGCCTTTGCAAAACTGTCAACCATGGAGATCCAAGCAGTTCAATTACCGGTCGATCTCGCCGATCTGGACCGAAAGCAGAAAATACTGAAAAGTCCGGACCCGATAGAGCGGCTAACGTGGCTCGCCAGGCTGGTCCTGGCGGAACATGAACTTATCGGAATAATAGATTCATACAGGCCCGATTATGTCTGCCTGGCAGGTTTCATGCGCCTGGTAACCCCTTATTTCATAAACCATTTCAATGCCGGAGGATTGAGAATCCTCAACATCCACCCTGCACTGCTTCCCTGCTTTCCAGGCCGGCACGGCTATGAGGATACATTCGGGTACGGTTGCAGGTGGGGAGGCGTCACGGTCCATTTCGTGGATGAAGGCGAAGACACCGGGCCGATTATTGCCCAGGCCATCTATCCAATCTGGGCCGATGACGACATTGGCAAAATTCGCGAGCGGGGATTACAACTCGAATATGAATTATATTCCCAGGTGATCAATTGGCTTGCACAGGGAAATGTGGCATTGAAAAGCGCGCCGGGTGTCCGGACGCGCGTGGAGATAACGGACCCTGAATATGCTGAGATTCTGAGAGGCTGGGTTGCAAAAGGATTTCAGGCGCCTGCCTTTGAATAAATCCAGCGATTCCGTTTTTTTGGACAGTGCATGCGAGCTATGATTTTAGCTGCCGGGCTTGGGACCCGGCTTCTACCACTTACAAACAGCCGTCCGAAGGCTTTGATCTCGCTTCGCGGCGTGACGCTGCTCGAGTTCTGGATCGACTGGCTCAGTCGCGGTGGATGCAACGCGGTGTTTCTCAATGCATTCCATTTCAAAGACCGCGTTGCCGAAGCAGTGTCGGCAAGGCAGTGGCCGATACCGGTAAAAGTGCTCAATGAGCCGGTGCTCCTTGGAACGGGAGGCGGTATAAGTGCGGCTGTGGAGCACTTTGGAGATGAGCCTTTCGCGGTGGTCAATGCCGACATAATCAGCAATATTGATTTGACCTCGCTGTACGAGCGGCACAAGCTCTCCGGCGCAGAAGTCAGCCTCCTGCTGCACGACTGGCCCGAATTCAACAACGTCGCGGTAAGTGAGGATGGATGGGTGCTCGGTTTCGGGCCTGAGGCGAAAGAAATTCGAAAGAGAGGCAACGGCGTTCGCCTGCTCGCTTTTACCGGGGTCCATTTCATCAACCCTTCGGCCCTAGCGGGTACCGCGCCGGGAGTCACCGGCGACATTCTCAACATCTACAGGAAGCTTATAGCGCGGGGCGCTCCCCCCGGGGCCCTTTTTCAGCACGGTCTTTTCTGGCGCGAAGTGGGATCGATCGAGAGCTACAGGAAAGTTACCAGTGAGCTTGCCCTACTGAAGCCTGATTGCCTTCGGCCCGTTCCAACGGGGCAGAATATTTCAATTCATCCTGAAGCGTTTGTTCATCCGGACTGCAACCTCCAAGGATCGGTTGTGGCCGGCAACGGGGTCCTGATTTCCGAAGGCGTCCGTCTTGAGAACGTTATCTTGTGGAACGATATTCGGATTGAAAAAGGCAGTTCTCTTAAAGACTGCATTGTAGCGGACGGGATGACCATTTCGGGCAGCCACACGGGGAAAATATTCGCGCCGGGGCCGAAGTGAAATCGGGCATTGAGACTTTCCCCGGACTGGACATCCTGGTTGAGAAGGCCGGGGCCGTTTCAGGCGCCGACCAGGAGTGTCGTGTCGTGCCCCTGTTGGGCGATGGATCGGACAGAAGATTTTTTCGAATTTTCTGTAGATCTTCTTCGCTGATCGGCCTGATTTCTCCCCGTGTGAAAAAAGACTCGACCGATGAGAACGACTCCTATCTGCTGATCGGGAACCACCTGTATTCGAAAAGTTTGCCTGTGCCGCGCATCTTGTATGCTGATGCCCGCGAGGGACGATTTCTCCTTGAAGATGCCGGGGACCTGCATTTGCAGAGTTTTGCTCGCTCCCGCAGGAAAAATCTCGAATCTATCTACCGCCATGTTATCGCAATGCTCGGAGCGCTGCACAGGAAAGCCCCGAGAGGTTTTGAGCCGGGATTTTGCTTCGATGAATCGCTATACGATCCGGCTTTTGTCTATGAACGAGAGCTCGACTATTTCCGAAAATCGTTTCTAAATGGTTGCCTGGGACTTGAAATAGGCCCTGATGAACTGCGCTCCGATTTCGAGAGGCTTGCGGAGGCGGCGGGCGTGTGGAAAAGTTCGTTTGTTTTCCATCGGGATTTTCAGAGCCGCAATATCATGGTTTGCCGCGCAAAGCTCTGGCTGCTCGATTTTCAGGGTATG
>JBEKXG010000546.1:0-3877 GCA_049512295.1 Syntrophobacteraceae bacterium | reverse complement strand
GTTTCAACCAAACAAGAACAGGATAAGTTCGGACTTCCGATGCAGATGTGGGCTTAGGTTACATTGGATTCCGTGGTGTGCTTAACGGTTAATTTCATGCCGGAAACCTCCCCAATGGTTTCAGTCATGGAGGAGCCCACAGGCAAAGTCACCTGATCTTCATGATCCACAACCTGCCTGCCCCCTCCCCGGTGGTCTCAGTCAAGGAGTATCCGTCCGAGGGGGGGGCGAGCATGTCGTGAATTTCTCGGTCTCGTAATGATGATTTCATCGCCGTCTGTTAAAGAGACTAATTCGGCGCCATTGACCGGCTAAAAAACATGGTTTTAAGGTTCAAAAGAGCGCGTTCAAAGGCATGCTTTCCCTAACCAGTAACGATTTGATGCGGCCCGACCCCAGACCCGGCACATGCTTCTCTACGAAACTTTTTGTGGATGTGACGAGAGGCTTGCTGCTTCCTGAAAAGGCTGGAATAGCGATCTCGTAAGATGTCGGGCCGTTAGAACTTCCGTTTGCCCATTCGATCCGGCTCGGCTGTTCGATGAACCTTGGCTCCTTCTGGATTTTCTTCGGAATGGATTCCTTCTCAAAGTACCGTTTCGTGCAAATATCGAGAATCCATTTCATGCCCTCGACGTCCGCATGATTATACTCGATAAGCCTTTTCATGGCATCCAAGTCGCCTCGCCTGTACTTATGCCAAAGGATCGGGGCTGCCTCTCCGAGCATATCTCCGATTGCCGAGGCTCTCTTAAACCCAATTTCGGCTTCGATGGCCTTTTGCCCCCCGGAAAGGCCTACTCGTTTTGCGAAGAAACGGAGGTCGATATGCACGCCAGGGATCGTGAGCGCTTGGAAATGCTTCTCAATAAATTTCAGGTCAAACAGAGTGCCGTTGAAGGTAACAATCGCTTTCGCTTGGGCCAAAGCCGCTCTCAACCGGGTGTCGTCCTGTCCGTTGATGTAGACGCCGTAGCTTTTGCCAAGAGACCATCCAACCATTGTGATTATGTCGTAATGTGTACTGAGGCCGGTCGTTTCAATGTCAAAAAAAAGGACGTCGTCGGGAAATTCCAATGCAACTCGATAATACTCGGCTGTAGGCAGAGCTTTTGCAAAAAAAGCCATGTCTCCACGCTCGTAAGCAGCCATGGACTCACGGAGTAGGGAATCCGAGGTAGAGGGACCGAATAGGCAATACTGATTTGGAAAAGAATCGACGTAGCGTTCCCAGGTCGTGAAGCCTTTTTCCCAGAGAGCTTTCTCGGATTTTTTGCCCACACCTCTCAAATGTTGAAACGTTGATTTCAGCATGCTCTCGAATGGTACGCAACGCCCCTTGTCGGGCAAGTTCGTTACCAACAATGACCTGAAAGGGGCACCGAAAGGGGTTTCTTTATCCCACGAAAAACCTGGAATGAGTCCACTTAATTCCCAACGTAGCCCGTGCAACCAGATGTTAGGTGCTGTGAAAATGGGGTCTTGCTGTACAGTGAAGAGTATCGCAAGAAGCCCCCTCCATGTCAATAATATGGTGACCGGTGTCGAACGGGATCCTTGTTGCCTGATGCTTCCGGGATCATGCCATCTCGGGCGTAAAGGCGACAACGTCATCGATGCTTTCGGCGCCTGCGAGGAGCATTACGAACCGGTCCACCCCGAAGGCGATCCCGGCGCAGGGGCCAAGATGGTGGATGCTTTCAAGGAAAGCGCCGGGCATGGGATACCTGATGCCCTCCGTCTGCTCCTTTATTGCGACCGCTGCTTCGAAGCGGCTCCTTTGCTCCTCCGGGTCGGTCAGTTCGCTGAATCCATTGGCAAGTTCGATTCCGGCCCAGAACAGCTCGAACCTTTCCGCGACCTCAGGCGCCCCCGGTTTTATACGGGCAAGGGCGGCCTGGCTTCTCGGGTAGTCCTCCAGTATGCAGGGGGCGGGGAAACCCAGATTCGGCTCGACTTTTTTTACCATGTCCAAGTCGAAGCGGTCCTGGTCCGGGTTGGGGCCGGGGTCCCATCCGGCAAACTTTCCGAACGCCTCCCGGACGGTGTGGCGCTCCCACCGGCCCTCAAAATCGAGTCCGGCGCCCCTGAACTGGAAGCCGGACTCCGGCGCAATCGCCCTGCACGCGCTTCGCACCAACTTTTGACAGTCTTGCTGCAAGTCGGTATAATCTGCCCCTGAGCGGTACCACTCCAGGATGGTGAACTCGGGGTGATGGAGCCTGCCGCGCTCGCCCCCCCGGAATGCGCGGGTTATCTGGAAGATTTTTTCGAACCCCGCGGCGAGCAGCCGCTTCATGTGAAGTTCGGGGCTGGTCGACAGAAAGCAGCCGGAGTCCGCCGGGATCGGCCTGATGTGGACCTCGGGGGCCGGGGCGCCTGTGAGTAAGGGTGTCTGGACTTCGAGGAAGCCTTCGCTTTCGAAAAAGTCGCGAATCAGCCGCAGGACCAGGCAGCGAAATTGGAGAAAGTGCCTCTTGCCGGAAAGGACCTTTCTTTCATCGCTCCCCATCAGCCCTTGACGCGCTCCACGTACTGGCCGGTCCTCGTATCGATCCGGACGGTTTCGCCTTCTTCGAGGAAAAGAGGGACCTGGATGAGATGGCCGGTTTCGAGGGTGGCCGGTTTGGTTGCCCCGGATGCAGTGTCGCCCTTGATTCCGGGGTCGGATTTGACGATTTTGAGCTCTACGAAATTGGGAAGTGTCAGCCCGATCGGCCTGCCCTGGAACAGCAGCACGTTCACGATGAGGTTTTCGATAAGAAAGCTCGATGCCTCCCCGACGGTCCCGGCCGAGATCTCGAGTTGCTCGTAGCTTGACATGTTCATGAAATGATAGTTTTGGCCGTCGTTGTAAAGATACTGCATTTCCTGCTCTTCAAGGTCGGCGGCGTTGAATTTTTCGCCCGAGCGGTATGTGCGGTCTAACTGAGCGCCGGTAATCATGTTTTTGAGCCGGCAGCGGTAGAGGGCCTGGCCCTTTCCCGGCTTGGAAAATTCAAAGTCTACAATGAGGTAAGGATCTCCGTCTATTTCGATCTTGGCGCCCTTTCGCAATTCGCCTGCGGTAAGAACGGCTCCCATTCGCTGGTCCTTTCTCCGTATTATTTTACTTAAACTTCGCATTTTAATAGCATTTTGACGATACGGTCAATATAGTTTTGAATCATTCCGTGACAAACCAACAGCTTTGCGCTTCAGGGGTTTCGTACCTCGTCGCGTCCGGCCAGTAAAAAGGAGGAGGAATATGAGCGAGATTCTTTCCGTTAGAGCGAGAGAAATTTTGGATTCACGCGGAAATCCCACTATCGAAACCGAGGTGCTCCTGGACAGCGGCTATCAGGGAACGGCTGCTGTTCCTTCGGGCGCTTCGACCGGCTCCAGGGAGGCCCTCGAGCTGCGGGACGGCGATTCGGACCGCTACATGGGAAAGGGCGTTCTTACAGCCGTGCAGAACGTAAATGAGGAGATCGGACCGAAGCTCATCGGCTTTGAGGCAATCGATCAGGCCGGAATAGACCAGTTCATGATAGAGTTGGACGGGACCGAAAACAAAAGCAGCCTGGGGGCAAACGCAATCCTCTCCGTCAGCATGGCGGTTGCCAAGGCCGCTGCCGCTGAATCCGAGCTGCCGCTCTATCGCTACCTGGGAGGCGTTTCCGCTTTTCTTTTGCCCGTGCCTCTGATGAACGTGCTGAACGGGGGCGCTCACGCGGACAACAACCTCGATATCCAGGAATTCATGATTGTGCCTGTCGGAGCGCCCAGCTTTCGTGAGGCTTTGCGGATGGGGGCGGAGACTTTTCACAACCTCAAGAAAGTGCTCAAGTCCAAGGGCCTGAGTACGTCGGTGGGGGACGAAGGCGGGTTTGCCCCG
>JBEKXG010000545.1:0-3881 GCA_049512295.1 Syntrophobacteraceae bacterium | reverse complement strand
CGAAAGCTTTCCTCCTTGTAAACTTTGAGCGGTTCACAAGGGGGAGGCTTTCGTATATTCCCGGAATTGTCAAACTCTGGGAGTCCCCCGGCAGAGCCGGGGGTTTACCCGTGATTAATTACGAAGAGCTGACCTCGTAACTCGAGCCTGCATTGCGCCGGGGAGCTGTCTACTGCGGGAAATGGCGGTGTGTCCTGAAAGCGCCCGGACTAGCCCCATTGGCTTATCGCTTGATTGCTTGAATGAGACATGGGACAATAAGATGAGTCTTCTGGACGTTCCACGATCTTTTGCGAGCAGAGCACGATCCGGAAATGCGGTTCGGCATCCGTTGACAGTCAGGTTGACGCATTATTCAGGGAGAAATGTGCTCGTGCAATTTGTTCACAACCCTCCTGCGGAACGTATGAGTGAGATTCTCGCTTATTTTTTTATTCACGGCGCTGAGGGGTTGTGCCTATTCTTTCACCAACACCTAACTGGAGGAGACTAAGATGACGGGAAAAAACAAAGCGCTTGAAGAGATTAATGTCTCCACATTCACCAACGGGATTCTGGACCCGGGTGAAGCTATGCTGGGACCGGTCAGGGACGGGGGTGTCATTAAAGCGTCTACGGCGCCGGGATGCTGGGGACCTATGATCAACCCACGGCTCAGAGGCGGCCACGAGGTGACTCAGCCGGTCTTTGTGGAAAACGCGCAGCCGGGGGACGCTCTTCTCATCCGGATAAAGGATGTCACAGTCACCTCAGTCGCAACGGCATCGGGGCATGATCGCATTGTGGACGGTTACTTCGTGGGTGATCCATACGTGGCAAAACGCTGTCCCACGTGCGACATCCTGTATCCTGAAACGAGAATCGAAGGGATCGGGCCGGAGGCGGTACGGTGCGCCAACTGCGGCAACCCCATCACCCCCTTTCAGTTCGTACACGGGTACACTGTTGTTTTTGACGAAGCCAGGACCCTGGGCGTGACGCTGGACAAAGAGTCAGCGGAGCGCGTTGCCCGGGATGCCAGACATTTTGCCAACCTTCCGGAATGCAGCATACAGCACTCGGTTTTGCTCTTCGCCCCCCACGATCTTGTGGGGACGGTGGCTAGGATGCGGCCTTTTCTCGGGCAACTTGGAACAACCCCTGCCGTGAGAATGCCGGATTCCCATAATGCGGGCGATTTCGGTTTCTTTCTTATCGGTGCGCCCCACGAGTATGCCATCACAGCCGAGCAGTTGGAACTGCGCACGGACGGGCACATGGATATTGATGCGGTTCGGCCGGGAGCCTTCGTTGTGGCCCCGGTGAAGGTACCCGGGGCCGGCGTGTATGTTGGCGATATGCATGCGCTCCAGGGAGATGGCGAGATCGCCGGTCACACCATGGACGTCTCCGGAACAGTGACCTTACAAGTCCAGGTGTTGAAAAAGCGAACGCTCCAGGGGCCTGTGCTCTTTCCCCTCCTTGAAGATCTCCCTTTTCTGGCTCGACCCTTTGATGCCGCGGAAAAGCAAAGGGCTCGGGCACTGGCAAAGCAGTGGGGCCTAAAGGAAATTGAGGAATCCGGCCCCATTTCCGTTGTGGGAACCGGGCCTGATCTGAACTCGGCTACGGAAAACGGCTTAAGTCGTGCAGCCACGCTTTTGGGGATGAGCGTTCCGGAAGTTCGGAACCGTGCAACGATTACCGGCGCCATTGAAATCGGCCGTCTTCCAGGGGTCGTTCAGGTCACTTTCCTGGCCCCGCTCAAAAAGCTGGAGGATGCAGGTTTTCTCGCATTGGTGCAGGAGCAGTACGGCATCGGTTGAAACATTTCTTGAATGTGATCTGAGCGATTTGGCCCCCGGCAAAGCCGGGGGCTTATTATTGTCAGCCCCGAAGCATAACTTCATGAGTCCCCTGAAGCAGGCCCGTGGTTGCAATCCCATTCGGCGTGACTTAGATTTCAATCCTTAAGCTGAGATTAGCTGATTTTTGTATCAGGCTCACTGCACCGCCACATCCATAAAGGAGGCACAACATGGCGAAAGTTCTGGTCCTTTACTTCAGCATGTACGGTCACGTCGAAACCATGGCAAAAGCGGTGGCAGAAGGGGCGCGAAGCGTCGAGGGCGTCGAGGTCACGATCAAGCGCGTGCCCGATCTAGTGCCGGAAGACGTGGCGCGCAAAGCCGGCGCCAAGCTCGACCAGGACGCGCCGATCGCGACGGTGGACGAGTTGCCCGGTTACGACGCCATCATCTTCGGTACGCCAACCCGCTTTGGCAACATGTGCGCGCAGATGCGCAATTTTCTCGACCAGACCGGTGGCCTGTGGTTTAACGGCAGCCTGATCGGCAAGGTGGGCGGCGTATTTACGTCCACGGCTACCCAGCACGGAGGGCAGGAAACCACGATCACCTCATTTCATAGCACGCTCCTGCATCATGGCATGATCATTGTCGGTGTTCCATATTCCTGTCAGGAGATATTGAACATGAGTGAAATTACTGGCGGGTCACCCTATGGAGCGAGCACTCTTGCGGGCCCGGATGGCAGCCGGCAGCCATCGGAGAATGAAATAAAGATCGCCCGTTTTCAGGGAAGCCACGTGGCAGAAGTGGCGAAGAAGCTATCAGCCTAACCGGTGGCATTGGAGCCGGCTGCGGCGGCCCGCTGAAGCTTGGCGGCCAGGCCCTTTCTTAAGACCCGAAAAGAACGGGGGAATGATTCCCCTCAATCTCCAGGCTCCGCCAGGCGGATGCGGGTGTGCGGGGACACATGTCCCCCCATCCCCCGCGCTTTAAATAAGGTCGAATCTTGCGTGTATCCGAGCATATTGCAGGCCTGATAGAGAAAGTTAATATATTCATCGTTTATAACCGCCGGAAATAGCAAACTTCCTCGCCTCCCTTATGAACTGTAGAATCAGAAAACCAGGACCTTATACATAATCCTTCGGTTTCTTTACTTCGATAAGACTTATTTTCAATTATCCGCTTCTTATCCACTTATTGATAAGATCATATTACTTATAGCCAAGTTAGTAATTCACTAAATTTCACTTAAAGTTACAAGCAAAAATTGAATCAAAATCGATTGACAAATTCGCTTAAGCAGAATATGGTTTTCTGCCGAAAATAATCAACGATACCAGTCCTTTGGAAGGGCTTGAAGATAGGCGAAAGGCTTAATCTGGCGTCCATCCGGAAACCCCGGATAAGAACTCCACACCCGGCGAGGTTTCTGTTCGGAAAGGAGGGATTTTTCGTTCTGGCTAGGAAATCGAGGGCTTGCGCGGAGGCGTACTTGGGTACGCCGCACAAGGAAGCCCGAAGATTGACACCGCCAGAGCCTGCCCCGGACTCGATCCGGGGGCGGAAAAGGACCCTTTCCGGATGGAAACTAATCTACGCAATCGTTTCCTGTTAAAGGGAGGTCAACAGTGCCCCGGAAAAGAGGGAAAAAAATAAGGAAGTCGCAAGAAATTGTGCTGGGCGTGGCTATGCTTAGCCTCGTGGCAACCATGACCGGTTGTGATGACTCGGCTCAGCGAAGGCGGTGCGTTGACAGCACCGGGAAGGTAGTTTCCGAACAATACTGCCGGGACGATGAAGCCAGACGCTATTATGGCGGCGGCGGTCCCGGTGTGTTCCTCTGGTACTTCGGCGGTGGCGGCGGAAATACTCCCGGAAGTGTGGCCGGTGGCGGCAGTTATACTCCGCCCCGCGGCTATTCATCAGCGCCTTATGGTTCCGGAGGCGGCCGTTTTTCGACCTCCCCGGGGGCCGGGCGTTCCGGCGCCAGTCCTTCCGGCGGTTCGGGAGCGCTTGGCGGTTCCGTTGGCAGAGGCGGTTTTGGAGGCGGTGCCGCCGCTCACGGTGGCGGCGGGATTGGAGGATAGG
>JBEKXG010000544.1:0-3882 GCA_049512295.1 Syntrophobacteraceae bacterium | reverse complement strand
AGGCATATCCGCTTTTTCCGTACACATGGGACTTGAGTATTCCCCAGACAATTTCCCAGTCCAATGATAGGACCATGGCGCCCCGCAGTCTATCGCCCACAAAAAGGGGAGTGGCCAGACGCATTTCGGGTTTGCCGGTGTTTGCTGCGACAACTACGCCTGAGTTGTACACTTCTCCTCTTTTGAGCCCGATTGTTTCCTTGAACCACGCCTCATCTCCCTTGGACTTGCCGTCGCTGGAAAGTTGCCCTTTCTGGATTTTGATTATTTCCTGGCCTTTTTCATCCACGAAGCGCGCCTGGCTGTATATGGGCTGTTTGCTGCCGTTGATATCGACGGTGGAATTCTTCGAGATAGCCACCAGTTCCGATTCAAGATGCCCCTTGGACAATTCAGCCGCCTCCTGGTAGAGTTCCTGGGCGGTGGCCGTGGCGCACACTACCCAGTCCCATTGAGGAAAATATGAATAGGCTACAATTTTGCTCTTCCCTTCGAATAAATATTGGAGCTTCAGGATTTTTCCCGCTTCTCTTTTTGCGAGGATTTCGGAGAACTCGTTTATTTTGAGATCCGAGAGGACGTTCTTGCCGACCAGCTCCGAGCGTGGGTGAACCAGGAGGGTCCCTGAAGAATCCATGACGAAAACATAACCGGATTGACCTATTTTCGTGCTGACAACAGCATTTACGAGATCCGATGAATCCTCTTTGATTCCGGTATAGAGCATCCCGATGATCTCGCCTTCCTTCGAAGAAATAGGCTTGTAAGCGGTCAAGTACCAGCCATCGACAACGAATGCGCGCCCGTGAAAGGTTTCCCCTTTGAGGACCGTGCTTATGACAGGGTTTGCCTTGCCGTCCTGGCCCATTGCCGGGATGAAAGTCGCTATCGCTCGCTTTCCATCCGCTCCCGTCACGTTTGTGGCGACTCTCAGCATGTCGCCCGTGTCGTTCATCTTTTGGAAAATGGTACATGTGCCGCCAACGAGCTTTTGCACTTCGTCTACAACCGGAGTTGGTTTATCGAAACTGTCGTTGGGTTCGAGGACATTTTCGCCCAGGCTCAGCAGCGGAAGTTCGACGGCGTGCTGCTCCCTGGTGAACTGGTTCACCGCCGCCCACTCTTTTTGCACGCGGGAAGCCATAACGGCACCGTGTAAGGAGATGACTCGCTCGGCGACCGCCAGGTTGGAGTCCACCTGCTTTTGCTGAACGGCTTGCTGTGTCTGGCTCATTCGAACAACGCCTTCCACGACGCGCACTTCCTCCTTCTGGGCAAGGTTGTTCAAGACTTCATTTTCTCCGGATACCGCCGTGAGGTATCCTTGCATATTGGACGAAGCCGCTATTTTCTGAGTATCGTTCCGGCCTAGGGTGATGAGGTCGGCAACGATGTCCCTGTCCCTGTCAACGCCCACTTCCAGGGCGCCGAGCGCCTCTTTTTGCAATGCCGCATAGGACTGTTCGCTGGTGTTTTTGCCGAAAGAACTGAACTGCTGGAGACTGAACCCCCCGATGATAACGACCGGGACTATGGCTATGCCGATACAGATGAACGTCAGTTTGAGTTTGAGTGATATTCTGTGCAGCATAAATTGAGACCCCCTTTTTCCGAAAACTGTAATGCAATAGCTGTGAATAAAATATCTGTGTGTAAGGCAGCCTGATTAAATAGTTCGAATTCCTTCGTATAAACGGAATATTCCAAAGAATACTTTAATGAAAGCGAACGTGATCTCATCGGTTTTTGAAATTGCGATCCGGGGATAATCGGTTATGATCTGCTTTTCGTGAGGGATGGGAAATCCGGCAAAATCAGCCCTGATAAGGGTGAGCAGTACAGCAGAGGACTGTCCGCCTCATTTATTTTTGCGCCACCGGCTATGAGTTATCCCGTGCTTTTTAATCATATAGTTAAGTTTGCGTGCGGTAACTCCAAGTCGGCTTGCAGCGTCTTTTTGAACCCAATCGCTGAGTTCGAGGGCTTCCAGGAGAAGATCTTTCTCGCTTGCCTCGAGGTCTTTCAACGGCTTTGGACAAAATTCGGCTTTTTGCGAGAAGGCGGAAAGAGAGATGCTCTCAAGTGTTATTCGGTTGCTCTCTTCCAGCAGGACAGCTCTTTCGATGGCGTTGGAAAGTTCCCGTACATTCCCGGGCCAGTTATGGCGCTTGAAAAGTTCCATGACGCCCGGCGCAAAACCGTTGAAACTTCTTTTGAGTTCACGGCAGGCCTTCTCGATCAGGTAGTTGGCGAGTGGTTCGATGCACTCCCGCCTCTCTCTTAAGGGGGGCAGGTGGACTCTCAATACATTGATTCGGTAATAGAGGTCCGCACGGAAGGTCCCGGCCTCCACGCTGGCTTCCAGGTTTCTGTGTGTTGCGGCGATTACCCGGATGTCAGTCCGAATGGTCTGGTTTCCCCCAAGCCGCTCAAAGCACTTTTCCTCCAGTACCCGCAACAGTTTTGCCTGTAAAGCGGGAGTAAACTCCCCTATCTCATCCAGGAAAGCAGTGCCGCCGTTAGCCTGTTCCAGGCGGCCGGTCCTGGTCTTGGAGGCCCCTGTGAAAGCCCCCCTCTCGTGTCCGAACAGCTCGCTTTCCAGGAGGGTTTCCGGGATATTGGCGCAGTTGATCTTGATAAAAGGTCTTGTGCGCCTGCGGCTGTTGAAATGCACCGTTCCGGAAAGAATGCTCTTCCCCGTCCCGGTCTCTCCCGTTATGAGAATCGTCGCTTCCGAATCCGCAATTCTCTTCAATGTGGAGATAACCTTGCCCATCGATGGGCTGATCGCGATTACCCTGTCAAAATCGTAGGTTATGTCCTGAGTGCGCCTCAGGTAATCGATTTCATTCTTAAGAGATCGATTCTCGACGGCCTGTTCAACGGCGATTCTGATCCTGGTCGAAGAGTAGGGTTTGACAATGAAGTCGAAGGCGCCGGCCCTGATTGCCTGGACGACGGTCTCGGTCCTCGTCTGCTCACTGACTACGAGCATAGGAGTGTGGGGGGGAAGTTTATCTTTTAAGGTCCGTATATTCTCGTCGTAATTGGATTCAATGCTCACCACTATTGCATCGAATGCCTCTTTTTCCAGTCGTTTGTAGGCCTCGTTTAGAGCTGGACAAAAATCGAGCCTGTGCGAATTCAGGCCTTCCGATGCAACATTTCGCCAAGTCTGGTCATGTTCAACTAGGAGCACTCTCGCCATTTTCAGTCAAGCACCGCCTTGCAAGTAATCACAAAAAACCGGACAACCTCACTCTTGCCGGAACCAGCCTTATAAAAAAACGGCCATACGAAAATAATCCTTGATTGTTACGCAGAAATCTCCGAAAGAAGAATAGGGCGCCATGATATCGTATTTTGCACTAAATAGCTAATATATTGCACTTAGTCTCATTATTTGGTAAAGAATATACCCAGCAGGAGAAGCAGGCAGAACTGCGTTCTTTTTGCCGAGGCACGGCAAGGTTATTCGGCTCGGCGAATCGATGGCTTTCGATTTGGCATCCTGATACCCTGTTGATTCATTGATTCCTGTGTGGGATGATTTTGATTGAAAGTGGACTTTATGGAAGCCTTCAGGAATTCCAGGGTAGCAATTTTGGACGATGACCAGCTCGTCTGCGAGAATCTCACCGAGGTGATTAGAACCTGGGGCCTCAGCGCGGAAGGCTTTACCAATCCGGAAACCGCCCTGGTGCATATTCGGGAGAACGGGTGCGATATCGTCCTGCTCGACGTTTTTATAGGCGATTGCTGCGGGTTGGACCTGATCCCGCAGATCGGCACCGAAGCGTCGGATCTCAAAATCATTGTCATAACGGGATTCGCCGATAAGGATATGGCTATCCGGGCACTGCAACTCGGCGCCTTCGACTT
>JBEKXG010000543.1:0-3891 GCA_049512295.1 Syntrophobacteraceae bacterium | reverse complement strand
TGAAGGCGGGCGAGACCGATCTCAAGGTCCTTCTCTACCGCCCCTGGGAAGGAACTGAAAAAGCAGCGGACAGGTTCCGTGTGAAGATTCAGATCAGGTGAAAGAGCCAACGGTTCACGGCAGTCTCTCATGTCCCGAGGGGCGCCCTGAAAACACGAAAAGCCGTGAGGTTGTGAGGTCGAGACCGCGCTGTGCTCCCGGGGCCATGCCCGCGATGAACTTTTCGAGAAAGAGCTGCGGTTGAAGCCGGTGCGAAGAATGACCGGATTAATACGCTCAGGACGCTGAGGATTCCAGACTCGTCATCCCGGCAGCGCCTTTGAGCCGGGATCCATCGTCTTGAAAAGATCACACTTAAAGTGTGCAATCGGACAACAAGGTGAGGAATGACTGAAAAAGACCTCAGCATAGCACTTGAGTTGAAAAGGCGGCTTTTCGCGCTGGTAGCCCCGCTATAGCTGCTGCTCCCCCTTTCAATACTCTCGGTTCAATCTTCTCCGCTATCCCATGACAAGCCGGATGGCCTGAAGGAAAAGGCGCTTGCGCCCGCTGCGGAGAGGGAACTCACGCCAAGGGCCAAATGAGCAATTCCGGCTGGAGGCCACACGGTGGCGCCATGAAATTTGCCTCCTCTTCAGGGGTTACTTTATGACACGAAACATCTTGAGGATTTTTTTATCCAGACTCAAGAACGAGGAGAGACGTGTTCAGGGAGGAACCGATGGAACTCGTTGCGGCAAAGTCCCGACTGCAGAACCACAAAGGCGCAAAAAATTTACGTCATTTCGGCGATTATAGAAGGGAATGCTGGTATCCCGCCGTTGGTGGCTAACTCTAACGACCGCCCAACCTCCACGGGGTTCTTCATTGAAGTAGTAATCAAGAATGAGATCATCACGCACGGGTGGAGCGCCAAAGTACCCCCATTCCCTATTTAGGGCACTCAATTGAGTAAGCATATCATTTTTCAACTCGTCGGGGAGTCTATCGTACTGGCTCCTGGTCCTTATAGCCCTATGATTTTCTACAACGGTAATCACTATGGTGCTGGGGCGGCATCCGGTTCCCATGCCCTGCACAGCTTGTCCTGATCCCCGCCTTGTTAGGGATCTAATAATGGCCCCTTCCAAATCTGCACTGACTTGACAGGCGTTTAGTACAACCCATGTGGGCCCATGTTCGTCGCGCCATCTCACAAAAGCCCGATCTTCCCCGAAGATTCGTGTGACAGCATCCGCGTCGTAGGCCCCTTGTCCTCCACGGACCGAGCGTGCCTGATCTGCTATGAACTCCTCAGACCCATGTATGCTGATCACTATTGTCCATCTGCCTGGCAGGCGGAGGCTTCTCAGAGGGGCCCTTATGTCCGGCAAATGCCGTACAAATCGCCCGTCACCCGCATTCAGGTTGGTGTCTCCAACTACAAAATATACTTGTCTAGGCATATTGCCTCCACCGCAAAGAGCTGTGAATTACTATGATTGCGGTACGCAGGATCCAGTGCAGTGATGAAGAGCGCATCACAAGTTCTTCAACGCTCTTGTCGGGCCCTCTGAAGAGAGCCCGGTCGCTGGCATTGACCCGAATTATGCATCGAGCTGCGCAATGAATCCCAAAAAGCATTCTGGGGTCGGATTCCGCCCGCCCCCCCCTGACAACCCGATGGACTGCAAGATCATACGATTCCATAATCGAACATGCAAGTGCTCGCTGCTCACCTAAAGGGCTTCGGTGCGAAGGTGTTCCAAAAAGGCCGAACACAGCGGTGAAAGCTCTCGATTTTTTCTCTGCGCCAAAAAAAATGGCCTGTGAATACAAATCCTTTTTAGAGGAACCGTATAAAGACTGTTTCTTTCGATATCCTCCTTCACTGCGTATGAAGAGATTATGGACACGCCGATCCGGGCTTTTACCGCCTCCCTTACGGCCTCGGTGCTGCCCATTTCCGCGACCACATCCAGAAGCGATGGGGCAAATCCGGCCGCCACGAGCGCCTGGGCCATGACCATGCGAGTCCCCGACGACCTCTCGCGCATGACAAAGGGCGCCCCTGCCAGTTCATCGAGTTCCACGTTTTCACGGCCTTCCCAGGGATGGCCCGGATATACGGCCAGCACCAGTTCATCGGAATAAATCTCTTCGAGTGAGATCCGCTTCTCATCCCATCTGGCGCCGATAACTCCAAACTCGACTGTGCCGTCGAGAACCTTCTGGACGATTTCGCCGCTGCTTCCAATTTTCAGCGTAATCTGTATCGACGGATAGCTTGCTTTAAAAGTCCCCACGAGCCGCGGTAGTATATAAGTGCCCGGAATTGTGCTCGCCCCCACGTGCAGGGCCCCCGAGAGGTTGCCCTTGAATTTCACGATGGCTTGCACCGCTTTGTCCCGGAGCTGGATTATCTCGCGCGCGTACCGGTAAAGGACCTTGCCTGCGGGAGTGGGCAATACCTCGCGTCCGAGCCGGTCCACGAGTTTTTCTCCGAGCGATTCCTCCAGGACCCGGATATGCTCGCTTACCGTGGGCTGCGTAAGGCTGACAGCCTCCGCCGCCCTGGTGAAACTTTGCAGATCTATTACCTTGCAGAAAACCATGAGCCTGTGGATATCCATTCCGCTTCCTTTGGGCGCAATCGCGCTTAGACGGCCAAATCCTGCCGCTCCTTTTCCTTGCGGAAATTTTCCTCTATCTCTTCGAGCTCCAGAACTTTCTTCTCCCACTGGCCGGTCAGCTCCCGGACCCTGTCCTGCGCCTCCCGGTATTGCGATTGAATTTCCACGGCCAGTTTTCCCTGCCTGTAAGTCTCAGCGTCGGCGAGCCGCTCTCTGAGGCGCTCCAGTTCGGCGTGGCAGGAATCGAGGTCTCGCTCGATGCTTTCAATCCGGTACTGAACGGGTTTTTTGGCACGGAAGAGTTCGTTTCTCCACTCGGCCTCGGCTCTTTTTTGAGCAGTGCGTGATTTTGCGCCCGAATCATTGCCGTCGGGTTTTGCTTTTTCCTCGCTCTTCGGCGGGCTGTCGAGGCGAGTCTTCCATATTCGCTGATAATCGTCGTAGTTGCCGGGAAAAACGTGGATACGACCCGATTCCACCACCAGGGTCTTGTTTGCTGCAGCGTTTATAAACCGCCGGTCATGGCTGATAAAACAGATTGTCCCGGGAAAGTCGCCGAGCGCTTTTTCCAGGACCACCCTGGATGAAATGTCGAGATGGTTTGTCGGCTCGTCAAGGAGCAAAAAATTCGGGCGTTGGAGAAGAAGCTTGCATAGGACCAGACGCGCCTTCTCACCACCGCTGAGCACGGCGGTCTTCTTCGAAACGTCTTCTCCATGAAAGAGAAAGGCTCCCAAAAGCCCCCGTAACTGTGTCTGGGGCATGTCTCCGGATACGCAAAGCGCTTCCTCGAAGACTGTCGCGCCGGGATTGAGCTGCTCCCATTGATGCTGCGCGTAGTAGCCGGCCATCGTATGAAAGCCCGCCGACACATCTCCCGAACCCGGCTGCACAACCCCGGCGAGAATCTTTAGAAGCGTGCTCTTGCCGGCCCCGTTGGGACCGAGAAAGGCAATTTTGTCGCCGCGCTCTATAACGAGGTCTATGCCGGAATAGACAATGTTATCGCCGTAAGATTTGCTCACGTCCCGCAGCTCGATGACTCTCTTTCCTGACCGGACCGGTGAAGGAAATGAAAAATGGATTTGTGACTCCCCGACAGGAGCTTCAACCTTTTCCATTCTTTCCAGCATCTTTATGCGGCTTTGAGCCTGCCCGGCCGTCTTTTTGTCGCAGCGGTTCCTGTCTATGAACCTTTCGAGCTGCCTGATCCGGTCCTGCTGGTTCTTGTAGGTCGCAAGGCGCACTTGAAGGCGCTTCGCCTTCTCTTCGAGGTAAA
>JBEKXG010000542.1:0-3909 GCA_049512295.1 Syntrophobacteraceae bacterium | reverse complement strand
ATTAACCGGCTGGATAATATTGCGGTTCGCAAAGTGGAGCCGGCCGAAGTCTGGCAGGAATCCGGCCGGGATTTTATCACTGTGCTCTTTACGGCCAACCTGCTGGACTACACGGTTGACGACAAGTCCGGGAAACTCGTCGGCGGGGACAAGCTAAACCCGGTCAAATTCCAGGAATTTTGGACGTTCAGCCGTGACGCCGGTAGCCGCCTGTGGGAGCTTGCGGGGATTAACCAGCTTGGCGAGCCATCGCCCAATTAGCAGGATTTTCCTTACGCTGGATAGATCGTCGGGTTCCGGAGATTTCCAGAAGAAGTCGCATTCCTCGGACCCGAACAGCCGGCAGGGATTAGACCGTAGCGGATAAATAGAGCAGAGGCTGCCGCCTGAGCCGTTGTCTTCCCATAGAAACGGGCAGAAGCGGTGGCCTCGTCCGAGCCCGTTGGCAAAAAACTCACGCCAGCGTCCCGGAAGCGCCCCCGGAGCGGGGAAATCCGGCATCCCGCTCGCAACCTCGCAGCACAGGCCACATTTATTGCAATACCCCGGCGCATCCATGTCCCCCTTGCTCAATATCGGTGTTTGCGCCGCGTGCTGTTTTTTTCTCCATTTTTTCACTTCATTAAATATCGCGATCCGCTCGCTGGCAATCCGTATGGCGTGAGCGCGTCTTGCGCGAGGGGACAGGGACGTCCACCACTGCTCGCGGTTTAGCCACCCCAGGTTCCGAAGCACATAGTAAAGAGGGAATCCCGGGTCACCGAGGCCCTTTAGTGCTCTGTTCCCGGCGCCCGCCTTTCTTTTCAGTAAGCGTTTGAGACGGGTCGAATCAAATAATTTCCGGTTTTCCACTGCTCTTTTTCGCTAGGTGAGGGTAATGGATCTCTGCTTCCGATGGCCGCAGATACAATGGCACGCTGGATTTAGGGTCGTCGGATTTGCCTTCTGCAAACCTTCTTCCGGCCAGTTCTGCTATCGAGGCTGCCCGAATTATGTGAAAATACGATGGGGGCTCCAAAATCAGGTCCCCAAGTTTTCTTTTTAAAAGATTCCGATACGCTGTCCAGCCGTCTCCGCAGAAAATAACAGGCTCTGAGAGTCTGGAGATCATGCTTTCGGCAAGTCGTGAAGGAGTCATCGCTGCATGAGGAACTTCAAGACCGAGGCCGCCTTTTCCGTCAGGCCGGTAGAGTGCGCAATAGACTTCGCCCTTTCGTGCGTCGAGAAGAGCGCATATCGGATTGGTCGACAAACAGAATGGTAAGGCCAGCGCGTCAAGGGAGCAAATACCCGCATAAAGCTTGCCCCTGGTCCAGGCAAGCACCTTCATCGTGGTCATTCCGATCCGCAGGCCCGTAAAACTCCCCGGACCGCACGCGACCGCGAACGCATCAACGGTTTCCAGGTCCCATTCCGCTTCCCGGAGAAGCGAATCAATTGACTTGAGTAATCTTCTGTTGTGGGTCTGCGCGGAGCTGAGCGTCCAATCGGCTGTAAGATTTTCACCGTCGAGCAGAGCCAGGCTGCCTGACGCAGTAGAGGTATCCGCTGCAAGAATCCTCAATCCTTTTCACAACCTCGACCATAAACTCTGAAGCCATGTGGAGACCGAGGACCAGTCGAGCCTCATTATATCATTATAGAAGACGACGACCATGAGGGACAGAAGAGCAACTAATCCCACCTTCTGGGCGATTTCTATTTTCTTCAATGAGAGTGGCCTGCCGAGGACCGCTTCGATCAAAAAGAAGAAAATATGTCCACCGTCGAGTATCGGGATGGGCAAAAGATTTAAGACAGCCAGGTTTACGCTTATAAGGGCCATGAAGTTCATAAGTTCGAGCACGCCCTTCTGCGCCTGCTTTCCGGCCATCTGTGCGATTAAAATAGGCCCTCCCAGAGTATCCAGGGGCACTATCCGCTGTATGAGCTTCACAACCGTGAGGAAAAAGAGCCTGCTGAGGTTGTAGGTGCGGGCCATGGCATAGTAGCCGGCTGCAAGCGGATTGACCGATCTGACGGTCGTAGTCTCTGAAGCGGTGATGCCGATCAGAGGCCGCTTGATCGTTTCGCCGAATAAGTTCTTGACCTCGTTGATGGTCGGCGTGACCGTTACGGCGATTTCAGAATCGGCCCGCTTTACGCGGAGATTCAAAGGGTTCTGGCCGAGTTTTTCAATGGATTCGGAGAGATCCTCCCACGTATTGATCGATCTGCCGTTAATCGAGAGCACTCTGTCTCCACGCTGCAGGCCGGCCTGTTCGGCCGGCGATCCCGCATTGACGGCGCCGATTTCGGGCGATAATTCGGGGATTCCGTAAAATGCAAACAGGAAGGTAAAAATGAGGATCGCGAAAACGAAGTTTGAAAGCGGTCCCGCCAACACAATGGCCAGCCGCTTTATCACCGTCTGCTCAGAAAAGGCGCATGCCCGCTCGTGTTGCGGCAACTCTTCCTCCGAATCCTCTCCAAGCATTTTAACATAGCCGCCCAGAGGTATCATCGAGAGGCGGTATTCGGTTTCTCCACGGGTAATTCCGAATATTTTCGGCCCGAAGCCCAGCGAAAAACGGAGCACGCTCACCCCGGTGCGTTTGGCCACCAGGAAATGCCCGAGCTCGTGCACGAAAATCAGAATTCCAAGTACTATTACGGTTGAGAGCACAATTGTCAACAATAGCAGTTCCTCAATTCAGCCAGAGATTTATTCGCCCAAATATAATTCTCAAATCTAAGTTTATCCCTCTGTTTTCGCTCCACTGGCAATAATAATTTTAGAGGCCTCCTCACGCGCCCATGCGTCTGCCTGAAGAATCGCCTCCAGGTCCGGCTTTGCGCAGGGGTTGTGAGAACTCATTACTTCCTCGATCAGACGGGGTATATCGTAGAAGCCGATGGTATTCTTAAGGAAAGCGTGAACCGCAATTTCGTTTGCCGCGTTGAGTACCGCAGGCATCGTCGACCCTTTGCGGCATGCATCGAAAGCGAGGCGCAGGCAGGGGAATTTTTCTTCATCCGGTGGATAGAAGGAAAGTTTCTGAAGCCGGAAAAGATCGAGCCTCGGGCTCGCCAGCGGCAGACGCTCGGGATAAGCCAACGCATAGGCTATCGGAGTTTTCATGTCGGGCATTCCCATCTGCGCGATAACCGAGCCGTCAACATATTCCACCATAGAGTGAATGATGCTTTCGGGGTGGATATGTACGGATATGCGCTCGACGGGCACGCCGAACAGCCAGTGGGCTTCGATTACCTCGAGTCCCTTGTTCATGAGGGTGGCGGAATCAATTGTGATCTTGGGTCCCATGGACCAATTGGGATGACGCAGTGCGGCTTCGGGAGTGACTGCTTCCAGCTCTCTTGCCGATTTATTGAAAAACGGGCCCCCCGAGGCTGTAAGGAGCACCCTTTCGAGCGCTTTCCTGTGGTTACCCTGCAGGGCCTGAAAAATAGCGCTGTGTTCGCTGTCCACGGGGAGAATTTTGACATTTTTCCCGGCTGCTGCGCCTATTACGATCTCCCCGGCAGCGACCAGGGTCTCCTTGTTTGCAAGCGCGATATTCTTCCCCGCCTCAATAGCGGAAAGCGTAGGCAAAAGACCGGCAGCCCCGACCATTGCAGATACGAGCATATCCGCTTCGGGGAAGGCGGCGACCTTGCAGTACCCTTCCGGGCCGTAGAGGATTTCGGGAAAAAAGCTGGACTTCTCGCTGAGAAGATTTTGGAGGCTATAGGCGACCTGAGTGTCCATGACGGAGACAAGCCGCGGAGAGAACTCCACTATCTGCTCGCATAGAAGCGCCGCATTGGAACCCGCTCCAAGGGCCACGACCTCGAAGCGCGCCGGAAACTGGCGGACTACTTCCAGCGTGCTTTTTCCTATCGAACCGGTGCTGCCAAGTATGGATA
>JBEKXG010000541.1:0-6772 GCA_049512295.1 Syntrophobacteraceae bacterium | reverse complement strand
AATCCACCTCTTCGATGGAGTTGAACGAATCTCGTATACGTGCTTCGTCCGCTTCATGCGTTGATCGTAGGTCCATCTCGGCCCCGCCTTGTAATCTAGCGTCATGCGCTAATGGAGTTAATGGGGCTCAAATTTCGGAGACATCATGGCAGCTGACGGGCGCGACTTCTCGCGAAACGGTATTTTTTAGGTGTTAATATAAAAAATAAATGCGCTCGCCTAAAAAATATTGTCCCTTATAGTCTGTCATACGAGGAGAACCTGCAATGTCCAGCAAAGTGAAGTCGGTAAAAGTTGCAACAGTCCAGGCCACACCCTGCATTTTCGATCGGGAAGCCTCAGTGGAAAAGACAATCGACCTTATAGGCCAGGCTGGAGCCAAGGGGGCCAAGATCATTCTCTTCCCCGAGGCCTTCATTTCCGGCTATCCTAAAGGGATGTCTTTCGGCGTCAGGGTCGGCATGCGGACGCCCGAAGGGCGCAAAGATTTTCGCCGCTACCATGACAGCGCCATCATGCTTCCCGGCCCTGAGACCGAGCGGATCGGCAAGGCCGTAGCCCTGACCGGCTCCTATGTAGTAATCGGTGTGATAGAAAAGGAAGAAAACACCTCAACCCTTTACTGTACGGCCGCCTTCTTCGGTCCCGACGGCAGCCTATTGGGCAAGCACAGGAAGCTGAAACCCACTGCCGCCGAACGACTCATCTGGGGAGAGGGCGACGGTAGTACTTTGCCGGTTTTCGACACGCCTTACGGAAAGATTGGCGCCGTTATCTGCTGGGAAAACTACATGCCCCTTTTGCGGGCAGCCATGTACGGCAAAGGGATACGTATTTACCTCGCTCCCACCTTAGACGCGCGAGACAGCTGGCAGTACTCCATGCGACATATTGCCATGGAAGGGCGTTGCTTCCTGCTTGCCTGCAACCAATACTTTACCAAATCAATCTTCCCGACCGACCTGCACTGCTACAAAGAATTGGAAGAGATGCCCGAGGTGCTGAACCGCGGCGGCAGCGCCATCTTCAGTCCCATGGGCGAATATGTTGCCGGCCCCGCCTGGGACAAGGAGGATATCCTTGTGGCTGACCTGGAACTGGGCCAGATCGAGGAAGCTCGTTTCGATTTCGATGTGGCTGGACACTACGCCTGCCCAAGAATCCTGACACTGCTGGTTAACGAGGCCAAGCAGCGTTCATTCGTATACGAAGGCGGGGATTTCTTCTTACAGAAGAGCGTAGATGACTCAAGCCGTGTTCCCGGATCGGAAGATGATGCACGGGCAAACACAAAGAAGAAGACTACGTAGCGCCTCTTGCAGCCAGATGCTTTAGAAATTATCAAAAATAGTTCGTATCGTCCCAATCTCAAGACGACTGGACAAGGCCAGCAGCAGCACAATCCGCGCTTTACGTGCATCCAGGATTCCGGCTGGAATAAGGCCGCGTTGAATCAGGTCTGTTTCACTTCCAGGAAAGCAATAAGATTTTCGCAATGTCTCTCCCAATCCTGTGCGGCTTGCAAATATAACGGGCATACGCTCGGCAATGCATTCGAGCGCCGGAACAACACGATCGGGAACGTGTCCAGCTCCAGTTGCGTTCAACACAAGGCCGTTGATAGTCGATGAACCGAGTAACTCCACGATTTCCTGCTCGAAGCAGATTCCGGCTTCCAAAATGGGAACGACCGGCGTTGCATCGCCGTATGAAAGACGTGGCGGACGTTGTGCAGGAGCAAGAAAAAAGCGCACCCGATCTTCGGCTACCCAACCGAGGGGGCCTAGCGAAGAAAACGCATGAGGGCGAAAACTATGTATCTTTCGAACAAAAGCGCTCGAATGGATTTCATCCCCCATGACGACCAGAACACCTTTACCCCGCGCTGTTGGAGAAGCTGCAACCCGACAAGCTGCTACAATATTGGCCGGACCGTCAGCTCCAAGTTGATCCGGACGGCGCATAGCCCCGGTAATGACAATAGGCGTTTCGGTCTGCACGAGAAGTGAAAGAGCAAAGGCTGTTTCTTCCAATGTGTCCGTTCCATGAGTAATAACGACACCATCGGCTTCCTGCGCCGCTTTCGATGCGGCATCGGCTATTGTTTTCAAGTCCGAAAGCGTAAAGCTCGAACTGGGCTTGGCCAATACGTCACGGCCTTCGATTGTCGCTATTTCTCCTAAACTTGGAGCAGCGGCCAATAAATCGGCCGCACCAAGTATAATGTTGCCTCCCGCCTGTGGCGACCCGGCAGTCATAGCGATAGTGCCACCGGTTGAAAGGATTATGATGCTATGTCCCATAGGCGATTACATCCTCTTCTGCGTTTAAATAAACAGCTTTGCCCGTGTTGTAAGTATACCGTCGAACGCATTATGAGACATCTTTGCAATCTGTCTGCGAGTACCCGCATGACGTGAAGCGCGAAAGACGGTGTCTTCTGAACCATGAACAGGAAATGCTTTTTATCGACCGGCGCAAGGCTACTTCGGATACATAATGAATTGAGTGCACAAAAAAACGGCTATTTTCCTGCCGCTCTCTTTGTGAAATACTGTAGCCTCCCACACGTGGGTGCTTCTTCCACGATGAATCGCTTTTGCGCTGCACTGAAGAGTGCCGTCTCGGGCCGAGCTCAACAAATTAGACTTCACTTCGATAGTGGCAAAGCCGACGGCCCCTTCCGGCAGGTATGCGAAACACCCGACTCCGCATGCAGTATCGGCTAAGGTCAATGCCGTTCCCGCGTGGAGGGCCCCGTTCAGCAACGCCATATGGCGACGTTCGATAGCGACTTCACACGTGACCTCTCCGGCGCTTATACCGGTCATAACCATGCCGAGGTATTCCGGAAGAAAACCTGCGCCTGCTTTATTCAAAAATTCCGGGGTAACTTCAACTTTCGATCTTTCCAGCATCGTCGCTCCTTTGATTTGCGGGTTTTAAGGCTAAAGATTGAAAACTCTTTCTTTCCTGACGGCGGAAGTTATTTTTTTCAAGTAAGGGGATACATAGCAACTGTGGGCAGATGAAGCAAGATCTCCAAGACATTGAGAGTGAAGTTCAAGGAGAGTAGCGTATGAGGCAGATCGTCTATAATGCTGTATTTTGGGGTCGGATTGCGCCCCAAAAAACTTCTGGCGCAACCCCAAAACCCGTAAAACCATACAATCTCCCATTCGAACATGCAAGTGATATCCCGGTGAGACCGGTTTTGGCAGTTTCCGGACGCACCTCCATCCCCGGAGTTTACAGCCCGCTTCCCGCCTGTCCGAATGGAGGGGTTCAGGCGAGCAGAATGCAATAGTAACGGGCGAGAGGGTAAAGCCGACGCAACATCGAATATCTCAACGCTCCGCGAGGTATGGTAGACCACTCCGGCCCAAACCTTTACAAGCCGCATGATACGCCAGGCGGGGCCTTGAATCAGTTGACGCTCTCGCCCCCGGAACGCCGCATCCCGAATCATGTGCAGCAGATTGTAGGCAAGACATCCGACGAGAAGCCTTGCCTGATTGGCTGCGAAGCGATGGCAACTTGTTTTGTCCCACCCGAGGGTGTTCTTCCCCTCTTTTATCCGGTTTTCGATCTCAGCCCGTCCATTGTAAATCGTAATGACCTTGTGCGCTTCAAGATTCGAGTTGGCCACAATAAATCCGGCACGGGGGAAGAGTTCACCCACATGCCATTCAATTTTACAGACAATCCTTCGAGGTATATTCCAACTCGCCGCCCGGTAATGAAATTCGATCACCCTTACCTGTGCCCCGCCCTTTGGGGGACGACCGACGAGCCAGAACTGTATGAACCAGGATCGGTAGCGATTGATCAGGGGGGAAATTAGATCGATGACGCCATCGGCTGAGCGCGCATTTCCGGATCTCAGTCTTGCGCTCAAAAGATCACCTTTGTTGGTGAAGCAAAACAGAGGATGGTAGCAGACCTGCTCGAAGTAACCGGTAAAGGCTGCACCCACTTGGTTTCCGTGGACGGGATCTTCGGTGGAATCTACATCGATGATGAGCCGCCGTTTGTTTCCGCGCCGAAGGAAGGTCTCCGCAGATCAGCCGACCATATCTTCCACGGCTTTCAGCCCCTTACCAGTTGCTGGGATGTTGTTCTCAAATCGAGAGAGCGCCGGCAAAATTTAACCCGCGGATGGTGCGGGTTTGCTCCAAGTTGAAGAGAGTAAGACGTATATGATCCGTATTCCAACAGATCGTTTTCCAACCCATGCCGGTGAAATGCTCCTTGAGGAATTCCCGGTCCCGACGGGGATCACTCAACGTGAGATGAAAAAGAGTGACAGCCGCAGAGCACAGGATGAGACCGAGGCGGCACAATAAGTATCACTCTCAAAACCCGCAAGCCTGCATCAATTGCCAGTTTCAGGTAAGCCGGCGAAGGGAGTCGAACCCTTGGCCATATAGACCCGATAATGGTTTGCAGGCAGCAGCACAACAGAGGGACACCGGCAACATTGTCCTTGAAATACCGTTCTCATTTGGTTAACTTCCCAAGGATCCGGTATCCGTAGAAGGAGGTTGTCGATGACTACCGAGATTATTTTCATTGTTGAAGAGTCAATAGAAGGTGGATTTGTCGCAAAGGCGCTCGCTCACTCTATCTATACGGAAGCGGACACCCTGGAGGACATCAGATCCATGGTGAGGGATGCGGTTCAGTGCCACTTCGACAAGAAGGACCGGCCCAAGCTTATCCGGCTTCATATCGTGAAAGACGAGGTCATTGCGGCGTGAGAATACCACGCGAGGTAAATGGGATTCAAGAGAATACACCACGTGAAACTGGTCGGAATACATTGAATCAGCCTATCAAGCCGACGAAATTTGCAGTATATCAGTTATTGTCTCTCTCGCAAGATTCTTCTCCCAAAACCATACTGGAGATGAATGATGAATGAAATCAGAAGGTTCATGCGGTTTACTCTTCCCGGTATTGTATTCAGCGTTCAACTGCTCCTTGCCCTGTCTGTCACTAATTGGGATAAGGTAAAAGGAGCACTGGAGTCGGTGAACGATAAATCGGCTATAGGTATAGTTCTTGGTAGTTTTCTCGCCACTGGTGCCCTTGGGTACATTCTCTCAATCGTGTATTTTGGGCTTTACTGGTCAGGCGTTTTTGACCGATTTGCGATTAATCATAAACCCGCATTCAGCGATTTCGATGGCAAACTTGAAATCGTTGATGGCAAAGGCAATACATTATCACTAGATAACCTGTCAAAACGAGACTTATGGATTATTCTGACGCAGTACTGGTATTCAGTCAAAAAGAAATCAGCATCCATAGAATCGATAGATGATTGGGTTGATAGAATGTCAGATATTACTCATGGTCTTGGTACTAACTTAGTTGGTTCAATTATCGGGCTTTTTATATGGATAGGCTTAGTTGTGAGTCATGGTGGCTATGAGTCTCAGTTCATAACACCTCTTGTTGTCGTTGTTTGGTTATTTTTTATATGTATCTCTGCAAAAAACTATAGGGTATCACATATCGGATTTGAGCGATTAATAAACACTACAACTAGAGAAGTCATTAAGAACCAACTTGACAATCCATATCTCAGTGGTAAGTTAAAAATATTATACGTAAAATGAACTCTCTGCGGTAATGTTGCTCTATCTTGGCGCATACACCGAACCTATGCCATTAGGTAGACCGAATTCTGTTGGAGTAGAAAATGAATCTTCGGTTCCTTGGCGATGCTCTGGATCACTGGAAGGGATCTATTTTCGAGCAATTAGAGCGCACGGGTGTATTCCAGGACTTTGCTGTTGATCCAATGGCAAGTGACGGAGGGTCGTGGCAAGCAGACGATTGGAAGTTGTTCGCAAGGCTCCTACGAATTAACCCTTCCCAAATCATTATGCACCAGATGAACGAAAGCAAATTGATCGACGACCGGCAGTCCTATTTCAGCATGCTTACCCACCGGGGAGATTTGTTCCTTGATCCCGACACCGGAATCGCCACTTGCCGTGTCAATGTTTGCCAACGTCCACAATACCTCATGCCACAAGAACTTGTGGAATTGATGGAAGCTGAAAAAGAGCGCATTGTCGCTGTCTACCAACACATCCGTGCCAAAAAGACACGAGAAAGATTGGAAGAGATACTTGAAGTGGTTCGAACTGACCATAGCCGATTTGCGTGTTGTTCTTACGAGTCTGGTACCGTTGCCATGATCTTCTTCTCCCAAAGTATAGAGCGAATACAATCAGTTAAGAACCACTTTCGTTCTGAACTTGGGCGGCATGCATCTGGACGGATCAATCTATGGAACTTCACATGAGAATACGCCCCGAACCGCTGAAAATGCGAAGGGCGGTTTTCATTTCAGGCTAAACCGGGATCAAAACCGATTTGGCAGCTCACCCTACCGCCACCAAAGCCGCCAAAATTCCTTCCCAAATTGCGTATGCCGGTTCCGCAGTCAGCCGAAGCAATGGTATGCGGAATATAAATCAATGAGGCATCTTCTTAACCCTACAACGTTACTTAGCTATTGACTCTATTCTCATTTTGTTCCATGATCTTCCTCAACCCACTACGATCGAAAAGGAGGTAGATCATGTTACCAGAGTCCAGATGCGAAGGTAATTTGTATGCCATTCCGAAGTTCCACTTAGACAGGGGTGACGTAGTAGGTTTCACGGATGAACTTCATGGATTCCACGAACAGTTTCGAGATTGTTTTATGAGAAGCGAGCCCAGGGAGAACTTCTTGCTCTACATGGCTGGTCAA
>JBEKXG010000540.1:0-3914 GCA_049512295.1 Syntrophobacteraceae bacterium | reverse complement strand
CCTTGACGGCTATGCATCCCATATCCAGCCCATATCCCGGAGTGAGATGCGTGTACACGTTATGCACCTTCTCAATCGCTCTCATGTAGTCCAGGTCACCCTTGTCGACCAGGACATCGAAGTTGTTTTCCCATGCGCCCACCGGCTTCGCATAGGTTACGAATACACCTACATTCTTCTTGTTGAAGTAGCCGACGAATTGGAGGAACTCGTCTGAATGAAGCCTTTGCCTGGTGACGACAGTTTGAATGAAAATCGCCAGCCCCGCATTCAAAGCCGCATCAACGGCTTTGATCGCACGGTCGTGGGATCCCCTGGCTTTTCTGAAATTGTCATGCTCATCGGCATCAAGGCTGTCCAGGCTCAATTGAACCCTATCGACGCCAATGCTCTTCAAATGCCTGGCTCGCTGCTCATCGAGGAACCAACCGTTGGTATCGACGTTTATATAGAACCTGGCAGGGTCAATAGCCTCCACGAGCGCGTCGAAATCCTTGAAAATCAGTGGCTCTCCGCCGGTAATCACGAACCGGGCAAGCCCCATTTCATCGGCTTGTCGCGCCAGGTTTTTGACATCTGCAATGGCGAGGGAGGGTTTCTCGTTTTTCCCCTGGAATCTCTTTACCGAGCAATGGTCACAGACGAAGTTGCATGCATAGTTATACTGGAACTGAATGATGGCAATGCTCTCGCCCCTTCTGTACTTTTCTTCAAACTTAATAACTTTCTCATAAACCCGGGGCTTCTCTTGTCTGAGCTTATTTCGCCTGTCTTTATCTTCGCCTGTTTTCACATTCTGAAGAGCCATGATCTATTCCTCCGGCGCCGGCATGCTTCCGCTTGTCATCATTTGGCAGGGTAGTGGCGAATTCCGGTCAGTATTTTCGATCCGGCAGACCGGTTTTGGGCCTTCGCGCTACTCACATGTTGAAGTCAGCATATTTGCGGCAAATTCTTCACGATCCAAAAACGGCCACATGTCCTCCAGTGGTCTGGAAGAAATCGTTCCGTCCTCATTTCTGAAAGAAGAAATCCTCGGGGCCGTCGTCTGGTTTGGTGAAACGATCACATCGCAAACGACGGGTCCTTCCGTGCCGAGGATGTCCAGCACCTGTTCCCTAATGTTGCCATGGTCACTGATCTTTGCAATCTTCACGCCGAACGCCCCCGCCAGCTTCGTTATATCCGGCAGAGTCATGCCGCTTTTCTCATCACTGCCTACAAAGAAGCCGTCAAAGTAGTTTTTCTGAGTGGCCCGGATGGAGCCATACCCACGGTTGTTCAGGACGAAAAATTTGATGGGCAGATTCAAACGCCTGACTGTCTCGAGTTCCTGGACGTTCATCTGGAACCCACCGTCTCCATCCACGCAGACCGTCCGTTTGCGGCCCGAGGCGAGACAGGCCCCGATACTTGCTGGAATTCCAAAACCCATGGAACCAAGTCCCTGTGTGTTGAGTATCCGCATGCCGCGCTTGACGCGAAACGCCTGCATGACTACTTCGCTGCATGTCCCCGAGCTGCCCGGAACGAGTAAGTCTTCCGCGCTCATCTCATCGGACAACACATCCATCAGAACGTAGGTGTTCACTCCCTCGCGTTCATTCCAGTATTCCGGGAGAATCACCGGGTAGGTGTGTTTCCACTTCGCGCACCATTGCCACCAGGCGGAGCGATCTTTGCGCTCGATCGAACCCGATTGCCCGATAAATTCCCGGATGACCGTTGCGGCGTCGGCACAGACCGGGACCTCGATCCTCATATTCATTTTGTCGATTTCGGCGGGGTCGATATCGATCATGACCTTCTTTGCCGATCCGGCGAAGTTGGAGTGATTGTAGCCGGTTTGTCCGAGATCGAGGCGCGCCCCGATGATGAGTATGAAATCTGAATTCTGCTGGGCGAAATTTGCAGCGCGCTGTCCTATGGAGCCGGGCCTGCCGACATAGAGAGGATGATCGCCGGGAAGACTATCGGCCATCTTCCACGTGGTGAGAACGGGTATCTGCAAGGTATCGAGCAGCGGACCAAGATCATCGAGGGCGTTGGCGAGCCTGACTCCATTGCCCACCAGCATGACCGGCCTTTCAGAGTTATTGAGAAGATCTATTGCTGTGCCGACCTGTTTTTTGAGTTGCTCATGGTTCCCGGAGCGTGCGCCCTGAGGGGGGACGTACCCCTCCAGGTTGTTCTCGTCGATCAGGGCCGATTGAACATCAAGAGGAATATCGATCCAGACCGGCCCCGGCCTGCCGCTCCCGGCAAGGTGCAGTGCCTTGTCAATGTGGTATTTTATAGAAAGAGGGTCGGTAACGGTCGCGGCGTATTTGGTGATGGATTCTACGATTTTTACGATGTCGAGTTCCTGAAACCCCATCTGCCGGACACCCCGTATCCCAATCAGGTCCGCCCTTTTGACCTGGCCCGAAATGAACATGCACGGTGTAGAATCAAGCCACGCACCGGCCAGACCCGTGATGGCGTTTGTACCTCCCGGCCCGGTCGTCACGAGGGCGACCCCGAGCTCATTCGTGAACTGGCCGTAAGCGTCTGCGGCAATCGAGCAGGCCTGCTCGTGAAGATTACACACGTATTCGATTTCAGGGCGCCTGCCCACGGAGTCCACCAGGTGCATGCAGCCACCGCCTGCCAAAAGGAAGACGTGCTTGACTCCAACTTCAACAATTCGCTGCACGACATAATCGGAGAGCTTAATCATTTATGTCAAATCCTTGGCGCCAAAAACATTTGGCGCAATTCGAGCCGGAATCGGCCTTAACCGAATATCCATTACCAGTGAAATAACGGCATTATCTCATTCCTGTCATAATTACGTTTGATGACCTTATCGATGATTTTGAGTTTTTTCTCACTCATTTTAGCAGTGGCTTCGACCGTTGGCATATTTTGCCCGTAAAAAGAATAGACAGTTGATATGTACTCGGGCATGCTTTGTAGAACTCCAAGATTATAAAAGCAATCGTCGTCATCGAACTTTATACCCAGAGCTTTTTTAACTGCTCCGGCTATTGGCATCTCATCTTGAATCGTAAATTCCCGTTTTGGAGCCGTTACGTTTTCATACACACCCAAAGCGCCTAATATCCTGCTTGCAATAAAAGTGTAAACTGTATTAGAAGGATGCCATCTATTGTGCATCAATTTTTCATCCATGTATTTATTTCTAAATAAATAACTTACATTGGCGTCCATTCTAAACATCATCTCAGTTGTTTCAAGCCTTTGCAGTGCCAATGAATAAATGGTTCTATATAATTCAGAGTGAGAGTCATCGTTGTAAAACTCAGCGCAAAACTCTGAGGCTCTAATCTCATCGTACCCATTGATAAAAGACCAGAAGATTATCCCGCATTGGGCTTCCGGAGAAAAGACTCTTTCGGGCCGTATGGGTATTCTGATAGAAAAAGGAAAAAATCCTATGAAATCTATATTTGGAAACATAATGATGGGTATCTTCCTGGCTTTATTATTATACTCCAGCAAAAGCTGTGTTTTGGCCAACCCAAAATAATTATCGAAAATAGGCTGTGAGAGTATGAGGTCGGCACTTTCGTAGATACCGGTAAAACTATTAACATCCTGGGCACTCCAAGTATGTACGTGGGCAATGTCGATCAATTTGTATGACCGGTTGAATTGATCCAGCGAGCGCAGGAGAAACTTAAGCGGACCCTGCTGACAATTGGCGATAATCACACAATTTTTCATTACACTGCACTCCTGCACTGCACTCCCTGTGGATATCCGGCATCATTGCGCACTCAGGCGATGGCGCAAGGCAATGATTCTCTGTCTCAATCGGGCCCTTCCACGAACCCGGTGACGATCTGAAGCGTTTGCTCCAGAGTCAGGGCGGACCGGTTCCACGGCCGCGGAACCAGCGCCCCTCGAAT
>JBEKXG010000539.1:0-7074 GCA_049512295.1 Syntrophobacteraceae bacterium | reverse complement strand
GAGGTGGGGAAGGTACAGCTTCCTGGGAAATTCGGCCACCAGGACGGTCAGAGTTTTCCGGGATGAAGTCGAAATCCAGAGCGGGTCAAAGAGGGAACGCCTTGCCCATAATGGAGATCCTCTCACGATTCTGCGCTCCCTGATGGATCGGTACAAACCGGTCAAGCTGGCGAGGCTCCCGCGATTCTGGGGCGGCATGGTCGGGTTTTTCAGCTATGAGTTCGTATCTTTTTTCGAAGCGATCCCAAACCGGCTGCCTGCAGACATTCCGATGGCGCATTTTATCCTCCCCGGACAGCTTTTCATATTCGACAACGTCCGCCACACGCTGACCCTTGTGGCATACGGTCTCGTCGAAAACGGGGAAGCCGATGACGCCTATGACAGGGCGCTTGAGACCCTGAAGGAAATGAAAGGCAAGCTGGCTCGGGCGCCCAAAATGACGGCGCGGCATGCGGCTGACAAATTTCCCCTGGATCCCGAGGCCGCACCCGAGAAATACCGCTCCGGAGTAGCCAAAATCAAAGAATACATCAGGGAGGGGGACATCATCCAGGCGGTCTTTTCACAACAGTTCAGGTGCCCGGCTCCCCCGGACCCATGGTCGCTCTACCGCGCTCAGCGCTTCATAAATCCATCTCCGTACCTCTATTTTCTCCATTTTGACGATACGGTGCTGGTTGGGTCTTCTCCGGAGACGATGGTGCGCCTCGAAAACGGCGTCGCCACTCTTCGCCCGATCGCCGGGACTCGTCCTCGTGGAAAAACCGAGCAGCAGGACCGGGAACTCGCCAACGAGTTGCTCCAGGATGAAAAAGAAAGGGCCGAGCACCTCATGCTGGTGGACCTGGGCAGAAACGACCTGGGGCGAGTGGCTGAAATCGGCACGGTCCAGGTAACCGACCTGATGGTGGTCGAAAGATACTCGCATGTCATGCACCTTGTCTCCAACATCAACTGCGATCTGCGCGAAGGCCTGGATGCGTTTGACCTTTTCCGGGCCTCTTTTCCGGCCGGGACCCTTGCCGGCGCGCCGAAAGTAAGGGCTATGGAAATCATAGCGGACCTCGAAGATGAGCCTCGCGGCCCATATGGAGGCGCAATCGGATATTTTTCCTATACGGGTAACATGGACCTGGCGATCACCATCCGGACCGCCTGCATTCGGGACGGCAAACTGACGGTCAGGGCCGGGGCTGGAATAGTGGCCGACTCCGACCCCGAGCGCGAAAGACAGGAAACGGTCAACAAGGCAAAATCGATCCATAGAGCGCTACAGATGCTCGAAGGAAGCGGCACAACGGCGTAACAGGCAGGAGCGGGCCTTGCCAGCGATGAACTCTGCGTCTCCGCAGGGCGGTGAAAGGAGTTTAAGAGTATGATTTTCATGATCGATAACTACGATTCTTTCACTTACAATCTTTTCCAGTATTTCCGGATGCTTGGGGCCGAAGTTGAGGTCGCCAGAAACGATGAGGTTTCGATTGACGATATCGGAAGGCTGAGGCCTTCGGCCATCGCAATTTCCCCCGGTCCATGCAGGCCGGAGGATGCCGGAGTTTCCATGGCCGCCATTCAGGGATTTTCCGGCAAAATTCCGATCCTCGGAATCTGCCTTGGCCACCAGGCTATTGCGTCCGCTTTCGGAGGCGAAGTGGTTCACGCAAAAAGGCTCATGCACGGAAAAGTTTCCACGATAACTTCGGACGGAAAATCCATATACAGCGGAATTTCGAACCCTTTCCAGGCGATGCGCTATCACTCTCTTGCCGTTGCGCCGGGGAGCCTGCCGGAATGCCTGGAGATTACGGCCCGCTCCGAGGATGGGGAAGTTATGGGAATCCGCCATAAGGAACACCTTACCGAAGGTGTGCAGTTTCATCCTGAATCTATCATGACGCCTGTCGGCAAGAGGCTGTTGAAAAACTTTCTTAAGCTTGCAAACGGGCAAACGGCTATGGGAGGTAACGGATCGTGATACGCGAGAGCCTGAAAAGGCTGATTGCGAAGATAGACCTGAGCGAGGAAGAAATGGCCGCGCTGGTTGGAGAGATCATGGCGGGCAATGCGACGGACTCTCAAATCGGGGCCGTAATGGCTGCGCTGGCCACCAAGGGCGAAACTTTCTCGGAGCTTGCAGGGGCTGCGCGCGCCATGCGCCGCAAGGCCACAAGGATCCAGACAAACGCCGATATAGTAGTGGATACCTGTGGAACAGGCGGAGACGGCTCGAACACCTTCAACATTTCGACTACGGCGGCATTCGTGGTGGCGGGATGCGGCGTAACGGTGGCCAAACACGGGAACCGCTCGGTTTCCAGCAAGTGCGGCAGCGCGGATTTGCTGGAGGCGCTGGGGGTAAACCTGGAGGCCGGTCCGGAAGCCGTTGAAGAGGCGGTCAGGCAAATCGGCATAGGATTTCTTTTCGCTCCGCTCTTTCATGGGGCAATGCGGCATGCGGCCCGGGCAAGGAAAGAGCTTGGGGTGCGCTCGATTTTCAATATGCTCGGGCCTTTGACAAACCCGGCGGGGGCCAACTGCCAGTTGATCGGCGTATATGCGCCGGAGCTAACGGAAATGTTCGCCCATGCGCTCCTGCTCCTGGGCGCCAGGCGTGCCTTCGTCGTGCACGGACATGAGGGGCTGGATGAAATCAGCGTCTGCGCTCGAACCAGGGTCTCGGAATTGAACAACGGATTGATCCGGACCTATGACATTTCTCCCGAACAGCTCCTGGGCCGGACGGCCGACCCGATGGACATGGCCGGAGGGACGCCGGTTCAAAACGCCGCGATAACAGGGGAAATCCTGTCCGGTGAAAAGGGGCCGAGGCGTGACGTCGTTGTGGTGAACGCGGGCGCCGCCCTGGTTGCCGCAGGCGTCGCGCATGATTTCGGCGAGGGCATCGGAATGGCTGAAGCCTCCATTGACCGGGGCAGGGCGGCGGAAAAACTCGAGGCGCTCGTCCGGTTCAGCGGTCAGAACTGAGGCGGCGGTAAAGGCTTTCCAGATTCCGCCGCAGAGGCGCAGAGAAGAAGGCAAAAGCAAAAAGGCAAAAAGCAAAAGAATCTGGACAGGATTAACAAGATTAACAGGAGAAAGAATGGGTCCGGCCACACAGCCGCAGCGAAAAATCCCCGCTGATACAGACTGGAGAAAGAATGGGTCCGGCCACACAGCCGCAGCGAAAAATCCCCGCTGATACAGACTGGACAGGGGCTGTTTTGAGGCGATGTTTTTTCAATGTCTAATAATCCTGTAAATCCTGTCAGAAATAGTTCTTCTTCTCTGTATCTCTGCGCTGGACACTTATTTTCATTTTGCGAGGATTAGACGTGCCGGATTTTCTTTCGAAAATTCTCGACTGTAAAAAAGAGGAAGTCAGGGCGGCGGCAAAACGGACTCCGGAGCGGGTCCTGCGGCGAGAGGCCGAGGAGTCGAAAGGCAGAAGAGCTTTCATCGAGCGGCTGGCCAGGCCGGGTCCGCCGGGGATGAACGTAATTGCCGAAATTAAGCGGGCTTCTCCGTCGAAAGGCAAAATAAGAGAAAATGTCGATCCGGCTGAATATGCCCGGAAGTATGAACTGGGGGGAGCCGCAGCTATCTCTGTGCTTACGGACCGTAACTTTTTCGGCGCGAGTCCCGATGATCTGAGGAAAGTTAAATCCGCAGCCCCGCTTCCCGTGCTCCGAAAGGACTTTCTCATAAGCTCCTACCAGGTCTATGAATCGGCGGTCATGGGTGCCGATGCGGTATTGCTCATAGTGCGGGCGCTTTTGCCTGAATCTCTGAGAGACCTGATATCATTGTGCGAAAACATAGGCTTGGACGCGCTTGTCGAAGCGCATGATGAAAGTGAATTCGAAATTGCCGTGGAGGCCGGAGCAAGGCTGATCGGAATAAACAACCGTGACCTGACGACCTTTGCAACGGACATTTCGACCTCCATCGGCCTTGCCGGGCGAATCGCCCCCGGCCGGGTCCTGGTGGCCGAGAGCGGGATTCACACCCGCTCCGATATCGAGCGGCTCCTCGATGCCGGCATATGGAATTTTCTGATTGGCGAGAGCCTCATGAGGTCGGACGATCCGGTCAGATTACTGAAGGTTTTACACGGAGCGGAATCATGAAAAAGGACGAGCGGACGTTTTCTGCCGCCTATCCCCAGGTAAAGGTCTGCGGTCTGACCCTGGTGGAGGAGGCCGTTGCGTGTGCGCAATCGGGCGTAGACGCCATAGGGCTCGTATTTTATCCTCCGAGCCCGCGTTTTGTAAGCGAGCGGACGGCCCTGGAAATAAGCGCGAGCCTTCCGGAACAGGTCTGGAAAATAGGGGTTTTTGTCAACGAGCCTTTTTTGGAGGTCATGAAAAAGGCCGAATTTTGCCGTCTGAACTGCGTCCAGCTCCACGGGACCGAACCTCCCGAGATGGTTGAAGCCCTCGAGTCGGCGGGAATATGCGTAATCAAATCTCTTTTTGCGGAAAAGGAGCCGTTTTTCTCCCGAGCGGCCTTCTACCGGGCAACGGCGTTCCTGGTGGAGAGCGGGGGAGGGTGTGTTCCGGGCGGGGCCGGGCTGAGCTGGAAATGGGGCGAGGCAAGGCAATTGACGGGTGAGCGGCCCTGTATTCTGTCAGGCGGCCTTAGCCCGGACAACGTGGGCGAGGCAATCCGCGAATTCGGCCCGGACGCGGTTGACGTCAGTACCGGCGTGGAATCCGCGCCGGGGCGAAAGGACATCGTTAAAGTGCGTGCTTTTGTCGAGGCGGTTCGCAATGCGAAACCGCCGCGTGAGCCAGGGAGGATATTCAAATGAAATTGGCGGAGCAAAGATTGACAAGGGGATTTTCCCATCCGCTGGAAGGACCGCTCCAGCCTGATGCAGCGGGCCATTTCGGCGCATACGGCGGGCGCTATGTCGCCGAAACGCTCATGCCTGCGCTGATCGAACTGGAGCGGGCCTACACTTCGATATGTGGTGAATCCGCTTTCCAGGCTGAATTGAAACAGCTTCTCAAAGACTACGCCGGAAGGCCAACTCCGCTTTTCCCGGCCCGGAGGTTGAGCGCCCGTGCCGGTGGGGCATCCATTTATCTGAAAAGAGAGGACCTTGCCCATACGGGCGCGCATAAAATCAACAATACGCTGGGTCAGGCGCTTCTTGCCAAATGGATGGGGAAGGCCAAGGTGATCGCAGAGACCGGGGCCGGCCAGCACGGGGTTGCCACAGCTACGGCTGCTGCGCTGTTTGGCATGGAATGCAAGATTTTCATGGGGACCGAGGATATCTCCAGGCAGGCCCCGAACGTACAGCGGATGAAGCTTCTGGGCGCCGAAGTAGTGCCGGTCGGTTCGGGGACCGGGACCCTCAAGGACGCCATGAACGAAGCCATGCGATACTGGGTGGGTTCCGTACGAGACACGTTCTACATTATCGGTTCGGTTGCCGGGCCTCATCCCTACCCGGCAATGGTTCGCGATTTTCAGCGGGTGATCGGCGACGAGACGAAGGCGCAAATCCTGGAAGCCGCGGGCGCGCTGCCGGACATGCTGGTGGCCTGCGTTGGCGGAGGGAGCAACGCCATGGGCCTTTTCTACCCCTTCCTCGACGATCCGGTCGAAATGGTGGGAGTTGAGGCCGCCGGCCACGGAATCGGCACCGGAAAGCACGCGGCCACGCTTGGGGCCGGATCGGTCGGCGTTCTTCACGGCTCCAAATCCTATGTCCTACAGGATGAAAACGGCCAGATTCAGGAGGCGCACTCGATATCCGCAGGCCTTGACTACCCGGGCGTGGGGCCGGAGCATTCCTGGCTGAAAGACACGGGCCGCGTCCGCTATGAAAGCGTTTTAGACGAAGAAGCCCTTGATGCTTTCCATTTGCTTAGCTCGATCGAGGGAATCATCCCTGCCCTGGAGAGCTCTCACGCCGTGGCCCGCGCCGTGGTCGAAGCCGCGCGGCTGCCTGGGGAAAGCATCGTTATCGTCAATCTTTCCGGGCGCGGCGACAAGGACCTGGGAATCGTTTCGAGTTTCCAGCGCGGGGCGTCAGGCGGAAAGGATAAGCTGTCATGAGCAGGATAGAAGAAACATTCAAAAGACTTCGCGCCAAAGGAGAGAAAGCGCTCGTGGGCTTTATTACGGCCGGAGATCCCAACCCCTGGCTGTCTTTGGAGATAGCAAGGCAGATGTGCCGCTCCGGGCTGGACCTCCTTGAATTGGGCGTCCCCTTTTCCGACCCGACTGCCGACGGCCCGGTCATACAGCGCTCATCGGCGCGCGCGATCGGCGCCGGCGCAAACATGAAAAGCGTTATCGAAATGGTTCGCCGGATAAGAGAGTTCAGCTCCATTCCCCTGGTTATTTTCAGCTACTATAATCCCATCCTGGCCTACGGCGCCGAAGACTTTTACAGGGACACGGTGGCTGCCGGGGCCGACGGGACGCTGGTGGTCGATCTTCCGCCGGAAGAATCAGATGAGCTGACCGGCCTCTGGGGAAACGGGCTCGATTTCATAAGACTGGTCGCCCCGACCACCCCGCCGGGGCGAATGGCCGAGATAGCGGCAAAAGCTTCAGGGTTCATCTATCTTGTTTCCATGACGGGCATCACCGGGAGCGGCGGATTGAATCGTGAAGAAATAGCGGGCGTGGCGAGCGATTTAAGAAATAGCTGCCGCGGCCTGCCGATCTGCATCGGGTTCGGAATCTCCACCCCGGGCGATGCCGCAAAAGTGTGCGAGTTTGCGGACGGAGTAGTTGTGGGAAGCGCTTTCGAGAGGCTGATCGAATCCGGCCTGGAGGATGGAAACATAGCGGGCAGGGTAGGGGAGTTCACGGCGCGGTTGAAGAAGGCCATCCTGTAGCGCAGGTTTGTCAATGTCATTACGTCATATTGACAAAACGGCTCTTTATGATATGGTAATGAGAACACCGCGCAAGGAGGTTTTCAATGATTATCGCGATAGACAAGCGAGGAAGCATCAACCTTCCCGCATCGCTTCGCAGAGAACTTGGGCTCAAAAATGGAGATCACCTGAACCTCTCGGTCGAAGAGGGGGGCGTCATTGTCCTTCA
>JBEKXG010000538.1:0-6185 GCA_049512295.1 Syntrophobacteraceae bacterium | reverse complement strand
GCGCCGGTCGGACTCGCATCGTTTTACGATTTCCGCAGGACCGGATTTTACGTATCCTACGCACTTATTTTGAGCCTTGTCTTTTTTTCTTCCATACTGTCTCTGGCAGGAGGAACTCACAAGGCCTTCATATATTTCAGATTTTGAAGGAATCCCGACTGTTATGAAAAATCTGCTTTTCATTCCGATTGTCCTTTTCCTGGCTGTCATCTCCGCCCCGGCGATCCAGATGCATTATCAGTTTTACAAAGAATTCGAAGACGCCGACAAGCGGAGACTGGCCAGTCCTCCCGAGTGGGGGCGAGGGGTGATTTCAAGGTTCGCAAAGGAGAGTGAGGCTTACGTCGATGACCACTTCGGCTTTCGTCCAGACCTGATCCGCTGGAATATCCGGATAAGGATTCACCTGTTCGGTATAGCGCCTCTTCAGAGTGTAATCGTGGGAAAAGACGCATGGCTATTCTACTGCTCCGAAGCGCTCGATGACGGAAACAGCATAAACGATTTCATGGGATCTGTCCCGCTTTCTGAAGCAGAACTCGAAAACTTGAGAATGAGACTCGAAGAAAACAACCGGAAATTTGCCGAAAAAGGTATTAAATACATTGTAGCCATCGCACCAAACAAGAACACCATCTATAGTGAATATCTGCCGGAGAGGTTCGCAAAGAACAAATCGATGACCCGCCTGGAGCAGTTTTGTGATTATATGGACCAGCGCTCGAGCATAAAGGTCCTTGACCTGAGCAAGCCTATGTTAAGGGAGAAATCGAAGCTGCCCCTCTACTGGGCGACGGATTCACACTGGAATAGTTTGGGGGCCTATGTCGGATACAGAGAGATTATGAAAAGAATTTCGAATTTCTATCCGAATACCGGCGTGATCGAATTAGCCGGGGAAATAGCTGTAGAACGTTGGGCCAACGGGGGCGACCTTACCAGGATACTGTTTATCCAGGATGTGTGGCCGGAGAAAAACGATACTGTTTTTCAGGTCGATCTAAAGCGGACACCCTCTCAACTCGAAAAACTGCTCTTTAGACATGATTCCTTTGGGGATGCCCTGTATCCGTATCTGACCAAACACTTCAAAAAGATCATAGACGTGGCCCCGTTCGCCCCCTTCAGGTTTGAAGCAATATTCCGCGAACGACCTGAGATAGTCCTTCACCTCTTTGCAGAAAGATACCTGACGCGGGCCATTCACGATGATTTCTACTACAAAGAGTCGGGGTACTAACGTTACCATGCTTTGTGCTTCTGTGACCGGCAATATGTTTCTTTTCCAAGACGATACATGTGCCGCACAATTAATAGCATTGCCGCACCCATTGCCCCTTTTGTTTGCATTGGCTCCGGATCAGGCAGGGATGAGGCACCCGGATATGCGTTGGTAAACTTGGAACACTGAGCTAGGCGAAGCAAATAGGGAGCAATGCCGACCATAGGCTCTTCGTTTTTGTTCTGAAAGGTGGCCGAAAGAAGAGCTGAGCGACCGAAAAAGAAGGAGCAAGAAATGAATCCTGGAGAAAAGAGCTATGAAGAAACACCACAGGCAGACATCAAGGCGACGATGGGTGAGGCAGGGGCCACTGTAAAAGAGGGTGTCCTCAGCAGCCTTAAGGGGATCAACGAGATCGAAACCCAGATTGTCACCCTGGTCAGGAACACCGTTTCCGATACCCTTAAGGCTACGGGCTCGGTGGCCGATGAAACCGTCAACGTGACAAGGTCCCTGCTGCAAGGGACCTTCAAAGCGGCGGCGGAGGTTGGGACAGGGCTTTTGCTGAGCTCCAAGAGCGCGGCAAGAGGGATTATCATGGGTGTAAGCGATGTTGGGGGTGACGTGTTGAGCGTTGTCAAACAGGTTATTAGGGGGACAGTTAAGGGGGCTGCGGAGGTTGGAGCGGACGTGGGGCAGGTCGCCTGCAAGACGGTGGACGGAATCATTGAAGCGGCAAGGGAAACCGGCGCAATTGCCGAAGAGATAGCAAAGGTAAGCGTGAATGGAGCGGTCGAGGCAGCGGGAAGCATTGGGAATACGGCGTTTAAAGCCGTCAGAGACTTGCTGGTGAGCGCTGTGGAAGGTGTGAAGGACATCGCTGGCACTGCTCTTGCTGATGTCGCCTCTTCTCTACGGCAGGTTTTCAGCATGCCCCTGGAATTACAAAAAGCTGAAACGGCAGGAATCGACATTGAATTTGGTCAGCCAGCCGCAGGGGCAACCCTGGAAGGTCAACCAGAAGAAAAGCCCGCCGTAACGCCTGAGAACTCGATCCAGGAAGACAAAGTAATCTGTCTCGAATGCGGAAAAGAGATGAAACAACTCACGACGAATCATCTGGTTTCCCATGGCTTGAGCCAGAAAGAGTACAAAAAGAAATACGGTTTCACAATGAGCACCCCCTTGGCGGCAAAATCGCTGACGAAAGCCTTAAGCAAAGCGGCTAAAAAGAGAGGACTGCCCGAGAATCTTGTGAAAGCGATGGAAGCCAAAAGACAGAGTAAGGCTGAAACGACGAGAGTGCCGGTATCTAGTGGCCCAGAAGCTGAAACGGTCAATAAAACCATGAAACGAACTCTTCGGAAGAAGAAAACGGCATAATACTATTTGCAGCAGGCACTTCGGAGGGATGATTCGACACCAGGCTACAGAGCGGCTTGAAGGAGATAGTAGCCTCCTCCATATGCTCATCTAAAGATCGGTGACTTATCCCTGAGCCGGTTTGTTCAGGATGATAACGTCGTGCCTGAGCTTAAGGCGGATACTGCGGCCGTGGCTCACACGACCCTGGCATGCCGCATACTGTTATCCTGCATCCGGCATAGATTTTGAAGAAGAACCGGAGATGTCGGATTGCTTCTGAAAGAAGGAAACCTCTCATATGGAGATAGGATGAAGGTGAATATTCTCGTTATTGATGATGAAGAGAGCATCAGGTTCTGCTTTAGTAGATTCCTTGCAGCCGTAGAGGATAACGTGGTCACTGCCAAAGGTTACCCGGAAGCTCTGTCCTGAATGGATGAGATGAAATAAGCCGGCATTGAGCAGAGGAGGTATAACTGCCGGAAATGTTGGTGCGTCTTGAAATTACTAAAACCGGTCCCGTTGACCTCCCTCTTGCGTTTCTGATTGGGATGTAGGAAAACTGAATAGCCTTATTGGCCTTTCAGGAGCTTCTTGATGCAGAATCCGACCCCAAAATGCGGTTCGCCGTTTGCGGAGAGTCAAGTCGATGCATTCAAGATTATAAAGGCATGGCCAAAAGGAGAAAGGAGTTGAGTTATGCCGAAGATCCTTGTTGTCGATGATGAGGAACACGTAAGGCTCCTATATTCGGTGGAACTGAAGGAAGCCGGATACGAGGTCATTACGGCGGAGAGCGGTTATAAGATTCTCGAAAAGATTGACGAGGAAAAACCGGATTTGGTCATTCTGGACATACAGATGTTTGACTACAACGGTCTGGACATCCTCCAGGACATCCGAAACCACTTTTATGACCTGCCTGTGATACTCGCGACTGCATACGATTCCTTCAAAGAAGAGACGAAATCGATTGCGGCCGACTTCTATATTGTAAAGAGCTATGATTTGACCGAACTGAAGAAAAAAATTGCCATTGCGCTCGAAACCAGGCTCCCAGATTGACAATCCTGTCCTGCACAGCCTGCTTTGTTTGTCGAAATGACGATAATCGGCTGCTTTGGATTCCGTATTGCAGGAAAAGCGCTTCTTTATAAAAATTGTCAAAAAGATCCCTTTAATGCGATCTTGGTTCTCACAGTTGTTCCAGAAATGCATAGTGCCCCTATGTTCGATCGAAAATGGAAACTCCACAGCCCTCCTATATCGATCTGAGACTTGTCCCGGAGTGTCTTCAATCCGGCCGATTGGAGGCCCTGCCAGTGAGGTGTGGAGCATGGTGCAGTGCTTAAAGTTGTGAATGGTGCTCAATACGTTAAAATCCCCCCCGCTCCGGGCTGATACCAGAAACGCCGCCGAGGAAGGCGGCGCTGCCGTGGAGAGATGAAAGAATCTCCGTAATGCGTTTGATTGGAGTTAAATGTAAATTATTGACTTATTTTTGGGCCTCAGCCAGGACAGATTCACTGTGAGACGTCAAGGGCCACAATAGACAACCCTGAATTTACATGGCTGCAAATTTTTGCCTTTTCTTCCTCCGTCTGTACAAATACGAATCCAGGAAACCTGGGTTGAGGGTCAGCGGGTTGCGAGTAAGAGAATCCGTAACCCGTGACTCGTGATTCGCGATCTGTTGACTCGTGACAAATAGTCTATCGAGGGAAAGGTCCCCGCGCATACGCCACTCACGCTCGTGTCTCCATGACGCGGAAGGCGTGGAGCGGCTCAACTGGAAACGGTATTTTTCGGGTTCCGCGAGCCGGGAATAGACCTGCTCACTGCCGTATATGGCTGGCTTTGCCGCGAGGGAGCGCAAAATATCGCGCCGGACCGCAATCCCGTATGGTTCGACGGTCCACCTGGCGAGTGTCCGGTTCCACTTTCGCATCGCGAACAGCTCAGCCGGTGGATGAGAACTCCATGAGACGACCGCCGCCTCGCCGCGAACCATATTTGAACACGCCCGGATGAGTCCTTCCTGCAGTATGCGAATGAGCGTTTCCAGTGCCGAGTGGCCTGAGAGGGGACGACCGTCGAGCAGATTGAGCAGATATTCCCGGTAAGTCTCGCCCGGCCATGGACCGGCGCTTGCTCTGGTATAGTGGTAGAGGTAATTATCCCGGATGATATCGTCCTGCTGCGAAGGGTGGCGCGTATTTGAGGGGCAGTGAGCTTGAACAGGGTTTGTGGCGGGCCGGTCCGGGGTCCGGGGGAGCCTGAATCCGTGCGCGTGCCCGGGGAATTTATTGAGAAGGGCATAATTACCGGCGCCTGAAGAGCCGGGCTCCTCCGGTTCTAAAACAAACTGGGGCCGGGGTGATCTTGCCTGGATTTCCTCGAGGACAGCCGAGAGGTTTCCGCGGGACCGGATTTCCAGCACCAGGTGAAGATGTGCCAGTTCGCCGACAATCCGGTCGCGGCACACCTGCGCTTGATTTTTCGAACAGGATGCGGTGTCGAGCATACACGAAAGTAACGGTATGTGGTCCACGCCCTCCCTGTATGTTTTCAATAGTTCCCGGTCCGCGCTCAAAAGAGGAAAAGGCGCGACCAGGAGTTGGGGCAATCCGGAGCGCAGGGCATGTGTGGAGGCCAAATCGTAGGTGAGAGTTCCGGTGCTGCCCGCAAGGGCGATTTGCCGGGAGTCTAAACTGCGAAAAAAAAATGCAAGCGCCTTGAGCCAGTTCGAATGAGGAGAAACGAGTCTCGGCTTTCGAGAATTGAATACGGCAAACAGGGGCAGATCGAAGCTGAGGCCGCCTTTGCCGAACAGGACGGCGGGGCAAGGCGCCGGGCTTGATTGAGGGAGGCCTTCCCCGTTGAGCGGACCCGAAAAAAAATCCTCCCTGCCCCCCTTTACAAAAGGGGGAAAATCCCTCGGGGCGCTCCACCCGAATACTTTGACTCCGATTTGAAGAAACTTATCCGCATGTTTTCTGCAAGTTTCCCAAAGGCGTTCGCTCATATCCGGTAAAAATTCCCGCATCCACGAGCGTAAATCACTCTCAGTGCAAACTCCGGCGCCAAGCAACCGGTTAACCCGGTAGTGCTGTTGCGCGCCCGGGATTTTTTGGGACCGCCTCATAAAGGCGCTCACGGCGAGAACGCAAAAAGCGGTTTGGTCGTCCAGTTGGACAACGGGACTAAGACGAATTGAGGAATTTAGGATTTGAGCGATAGACGAATCGAGCAATTCAGGAATTCGGTTTCTCACTGCTGTAGATGCTTCCCTTTTCGGATGGAAACTATTTACTTCCCGATTTTTTTCCCCCTCAAATCGCCCGGCTGATCTTCACAGCGCAAAGCTTTCCGCACATGGTGCAGCCCTCGCGGTCCTCGGTGACCTGGAGGCGCCTTTTTACGAGTTCCGGGTCGATGGCCTCACGGACCATCCCGTCCCAATCCAGGTCCCGCCGGGCGATCGACATGCGCCTGTCGGCCTCGATGGCGCCCGGAAGTCCTTTAGCGATATCTGCTACATGGGCGGCGATCCGCCCCGCCATAACTCCCTGGTACACGTCATCGGCGTTGGGCAGCC
>JBEKXG010000537.1:0-3933 GCA_049512295.1 Syntrophobacteraceae bacterium | reverse complement strand
TGCGCCTCTATTATCGATACACTTCACGGGTCCGCAGAACGACTTCCTTTTTTCTCGAAAGACTTGAAGAATCCCAGAAAAGGTTTCGCGGCTTTCACTTTCGCAGACGAATTCTGCCGGGCCCTTTTCTGCTCGAAGCAAAGCACCTTCACTTCATGGACCCGGAATGGGTGAGGAAAGACCCGGCCGTTCTCATGCGATTCTTCTGGCAGGCGACGCGTTCCAAAGCTCATTTTCACCACAAAGCCGGGAAAATAATTCGGGAAAACCTGGGTGGTTTCGGGGAGCGTGAAAGACGAAATCCCGAGGTCGTAAATCAGTTTTTCGACATCCTGCTTGATCCGGAAGGCTCGTTTCGGGTCCTTAAGACCATGCTGGAGACAGCCTTTCTCCAGGCCTTCATCCCGGAATTCTCGTCAGTGCGCTATCGTGTCCAGAATGACGTCTATCATGTATATACGGTTGACGAGCACCTGCTGCGCACTGTCCATGAACTTCATTTGATTGAAGCCGGGGAGGTCAGTGGTGAAGAGCCGTTGAAAAGCGCCGGCGAATTAATGAACCCCGAAGGCCGGCGTATCCTCTACCTGGCCGCCCTCCTGCACGACATCGGGAAGGGGCGTGGAAATAACCATTCAATGCACGGCGCCCGGATGGCTTGGGAAATCGCCGCAAGGATGGGCTTGAACGAAGCGGAGAGGAGTCTTCTCTGTTTCTTGATCGAACATCACCTCATTCTTGCCGAAACCGCGCTCAAGCGGGATTTGATGGACGAAAAACCTGTAGCGCAGTGCGCGGTGACGATCAAGGACCGCAGGCGTCTGTTTTTGCTCTATATGCTTACGGTGGCCGATAGCCGGGCGACAGGAACCCAGGCCTGGAACACCTGGAAAGCGTCCCTGCTGAGGGAGCTTTTTTTCAAGGTTGACAGGCTGTTGCTGCGGGCAGACCTCGAACCCGAAGATCTCGAGGCGCGCACCGCGGAAGTACAGGGGAAAGTTTTGGCCCTTCTGCCTGATCCGGCTGATGCCGAAAGGCTGTCCGGATGGATGGAGAAGCTGCCTTTCAGGTACCTGCTGTCTCAGGCTCCCCCGGAGATTCTAAAGCACTACGGCATGGGAAAAGAACTGGCTCGCCGCTCGGTTTGCTTCGAAGCAGAACCGGTTGAAGGCGAGATGTGGCAGACGACGGTCGTAACACGTGACCGGCCGGGGCTTTTTGCTCTCATCACCGGTGTTCTGTGGGCAAGGGGGTTGAATATCCTTTCCGCCGATATCTACACCCGCGAACCCGGCGTGGCCTGCGATATTCTGCGTGTCGAGAAGATTCCCGACCCTCTGCATCCTGATGAACTGTGGACCAGGGTGGAAAGTGATCTGGTACGCGCCCTTGCCGATTCATCATATCTGGACGAAATGCTGGAAAACAGGCGCAAGCCATCGGTTTTGCAGGCAAAGTGCCATCCGCGCAAAGATGATAAGATCATTTTCGACGAAGAGGCATCGGACTTCTACACCTTGATCGAAGTTTATACCTGGGACAGGCCCGGCGTGCTGCACACGATCACAAACGCCCTGTTCAGACTCGGTATAAATATTCAATATGCCAAGATATCGACCCCCGGAGCGCAGGTTGTCGATATCTTTTATGTCACCGACTTGAGCAGCGAGAAGCTGATGCGTTTCGAGAGGCATGAGGAGGTGAGAGAAAAACTCCTTGAGTGTCTGTCTGCCGTCTGCTGATCGTAAATGTTTGCTCGATTTCTTGGAGTCGTGTGCAAAGAGTACATTTTTGTTTAAAACCGAACTGCTCTTTTAAATATTAATTTCGATTGAATTATCGGATAATTACAGTTTTAATTATCCATGGCGCGCGATGTTTGCGATTTTTGCCCTTATTTGTGTAACAAAAATGTTTTTTTTCACGCCGGGCCGCGATTGACTCGCCATTGTTTCCGGGCACGGCGTGCTCAAAATGCTTTCGGGCATAAGCCAGGAAGGCGGTAAGGCAGAAAAAGTGTTGACGTTGGCAAGCAAATTGCCTAGGCATTCCGGATTGAGGCGTTCAATCCCCATTTCGAAAACTCACAGGAGGAAAATATGACCCCAAAAGAAGTACTGGCTTTTTCAAAAGAAAACGGCGCCAAGATAGTGGATTTCAAGTTCATGGACTTTATCGGCGTATGGCAGCATTTTTCAGTTCCGATCGCAGAGTTGGGCGAAAGCGACTTCGAAAACGGCTACGGTTTCGATGGGTCCAGCATCCGGGGCTGGCAGCCGATACACGCCAGTGACATGCTGATTGTTCCGGACCCGGTGACGACAGTGATGGACCCTTTTACAGCCGTTCCAACTCTTACGATGATTTGTAATATAGTCGATCCCGTGACGAAGGAAAAATATTCGCGCGATCCCAGAAATATCGCTCAGAAGGCCGATGAGTACCTGAAGTTCACAGGGATCGGCGATATGGCCTGGTTCGGACCGGAAGCCGAATTCTTCATTTTTGACGATATACGGTTCGACAGCTCTTACAATTTCAGCTACTACTACATCGATTCCGTCGAGGGTCAGTGGAATACCGGAAGGGTCGAGAACCCGAACCTCGGATACAAGCCGCGATACAAAGAGGGCTATTTCCCGGTGCCCCCGATGGATTCGCAGCAGGACATCCGTTCCGAGATGATCCTGACACTCGAGCAGGTCGGTGTCCGCACGGAATGTCAGCATCACGAAGTCGCCACCGCCGGTCAGGCTGAAATCGATATGAAGGCTGCCCCCCTGGTCAAGATGGCCGACAACCTGGCGTGGTACAAATATGTTCTAAAAAATGTCGCCAAGAAATATGGCAAGACGGTTACGCTTATGCCGAAGCCGCTTTATGGCGACAACGGCACGGGCATGCACACTCATATGAGCATCTGGAAAGAGGGCACGCCGCTCTTCGCCGGGGACAAGTACGGCGGACTGAGCCAGATGGCTCTTTGGGCGGCGGGCGGCATCCTGAAACATGCCCCCGCGCTGTGCGCCATAACCAACCCTACCACGAATTCCTACAAGAGGTTGGTCCCCGGATATGAAGCCCCGGTGAACCTGGCCTACTCCAGCCGCAACCGCAGCGCCGGCATCCGTATTCCGATGTACTCGCCGTCTCCGAGGCTCAAACGGCTCGAGGTTCGCTTCCCGGACCCCTCATGCAACGGGTACCTCGCTTTCAGCGCGCTGCTTATGGCCGCCATTGACGGTATCGAAAACCGGACCGACCCCGGTGAGCCTCTCGATGCGGACATCTATGCATTGAGTCCGGAAGAGCTGGCAAAAGTGCCCTCTACTCCCGGATCGCTCGATGAAGCCCTCAAGAATCTCGAAAAAGACCACGAGTTCCTGCTCAAGGGCGACGTTTTTACTCAGGACGTCATCGACACGTGGATCGAATACAAGACCCTGAATGAAGTGGACGCTGTACGCATGCGGCCGCATCCTATGGAATTCAAGCTCTACTTCGACATATAAGTTGATGAAGTCCGGTATGTGAGTTCCGGCTTCTGGAAGATTTGCGGAGCGCCAGGCTCCATTGTTTCATAGAATCCTCCGGGCGGGTGTAAAACCCCGCTCCCGGAGGATTTTTATTTCCGATGGGGTCGTTAAGCTGTCAGAAGCGAGCTGATTATGAGGAAAGGAAATATCTACTCGGCCATCCCGGACCGGGCACCCGAGGAAATCTTCGAAACCCTGGTCGATTCGGAAAGGGTGAGTGTCCAAAGGATCATTTCCGGCTCTCACTGTTCGCCGGACGGGTTTTGGTACGATCACTTGGGCACTCAAGAAAACTGACCCATTTCTGCTCAAAAGAACTGCCCCACGTAGTGCGCAGTACCTCAGCTTCTTCCTCTCAGCCATTCGGCTGTAGATTTTCTTCAAGTATCTGATTTTT
>JBEKXG010000536.1:0-8746 GCA_049512295.1 Syntrophobacteraceae bacterium | reverse complement strand
GCAGATTACCAGTCATTTCGAGAAGTTGAAAATTCAATCCCAAAAAGAAATAATCGAATTTAAGTTAATTAAAACGGCAGGTTATGTAGTTCATGCAAAAGTTAACCGGACAGCAGTGGTCTATTTTTTTATGTACCTCGGCGCGCTCTCCGACTTCCGAACGGAAATCGGGGAGTGCTAATCAGAGCGGTTCGCGGAACGTAGAAATTGGCCCGCGATTTCCGGTATTTTAGTTCCAAAATAATGCGCTTTTTTAAAAACGTCCGCCCCACTCGCTCATGCGCATGAGAGTTGATTGGCCCGGCGATCACTTCCGTGCCGATGATGACAGATGGTCCGGCGGGTGAAATAACATCCTGCCCGAGTTTTGAGCGACATAAGCGAAAGGAAGGGAGCGAGTACAGATCACACATAGACGCTCTTGCAGCCGTTAACCGGTTTCAGTGCGAAGATCCGGTACAGCTCTTGGGGGAATGGGTTTGAGGTCCCCGTTTTCTACAGAGGGATTTAGGGGAGCTTTTAACTAAGTGGTCATTGTCCTAAATACGATGACATATTTATTGCGTAATTCAGTTAATGATGGCATAGTTTTCCCCAAAGGAGGGGGGGACATGCCAAGGAGAAGCCCTTATTCGATTGAATTATCCAAGGACGAGAAGACAAAACTTGAAACACTGGCGCAGAAGTATACGGCACCTTACTTTTCTGTCGTACGTGCCAAGATAGTGCTTCTGGCCGCGAGAGGACTCTCCAATGATGAAATTGGCGCCAGGCTCGATTTGCCTCGGCAAATCGTAAGCAAGTGGCGCAAACGGTTTTTCGAAAAGCGCCTGGCTGGGTTGTCCGATCAATGCAGACCCGGGCGCCCTGCTCGATTTTCCCCCCAGAATCGTGGTGGAAGTTAAAGCGCTGGCCTGTGAAGTCCCCTCGAAACTGGGCATTCCGCTGTCTCGCTTTAGCGGTGAAGAAATCAAAAGGTATGTTTTGGAAAAGGGAATTGTTGCCAGTATCAGTGGGATCACGATCTGGAGATGGTTGAGCGAGGACGCCATCAGATTATTATGGCTGATTTTGCGGGTAATCAAACGAGGCATGGATTCAGGAGTGCGGTTGTTTCGGAGGTCCAGATTTATTCACTGCTAATTGAGGAGCAACCAAAAGCTTCACAACTCTTCTTTAAAATCTGTGATTTGCTAGTGGAGTGAGAATCAGCAAATATAACGGACAATTCGCTCAAGGTACTTATAGCGAATCTGGTTCACGAACATTGTTACTACAAAGCTCCATCAGATGATGAAATCAAAGAGCTGACAGGCTTGAGCGTTTTGGAACTGGATCAAGGCCAGAGAAGCCCTGGGTCCACTCTGGCCGGTGATTCGGCTGAGATGTAAGAACAAGAAGAAAAACCAAAGGAAATCCAGTATGGTAGCGCAGCATATTTTTTCACAGAGGTCCTCGGTTTTCGCGGAAATAGACCATAAGCAGCTTCTTAGCATCTACAGCCGTCTTATACCTGGTCGCGAAGTCCAGCAGCTCCGGTGCGGGGCCGGTGATGCCCGGTCCCTCCGGCGCCGACGGTCTCCAGGGAGTCGAGGATTGGCTACTGACCGTCCCGGTTGTGCCGAAAACAACCAGCATCATGATCAGCGCCATCGTCACCTTGCATTTCATACCGAATTTTCCGTTCATATGACTGCCTCCATCGGCATTCGGGTCGTTCCATTGGTTCGAGATTTGATTCAGTGGTGAGATAAATAACTTGCCAATCCATGAAGTCCAAAAAAACAGATCGACGAACAACGCCTTATGATTCTAGTATGTGAATTCCCCTGAGCCGCCAACAGTCGGAAACATGTGCGATGAGGTCGGAAACTTGGGTGTGAATCGCGTAAGATCGAATTGAAACGATCACATCCCTGGATCTCATCCCCAAGCCTCAGCCACTCTGGTTTCCGCCACAAAAGGGACCTCTGAGATAATCCGCTCCAATGCCTCCTCCATCGATTCTTTCACAATCGCCTGCACCTAATCCGCTATGTCTTCTCTGGCCTCGACGATTATCTCATCGTGCTATGTATGCACAATTCGGGCATCAAGACCGTTCAGTTTTCGGAAAATATGGATCAAGGCCAACTTGAAACCATCGGCGCCTGTCGCTTGAACCGGAAGATTGAATAGAGAGCGATCGCTGGCATCATCAGGAAATGGATGGAATATGCTGATCTTCCTCTGTTTAGACCGATCAGCATCAATCCAGAATTCGGCAATGGGGAGGCAAGCTCGTTATGATGTTTCCCCATTCATCTTCCGAAGCCATGCCTTGATCTGAGAGGCCTTCAGCAAAAGGGTTCGATTTCACCGGACAGGACTTTCAGCAGGATTCAGGGACTGCCCACTTGGACTTCGGGGCGTATATGAATCGGAAATATGAGGGGATTTCGGGGCGTCAGCATGTGACGCCCCACAATCCGATTTATTCGGCCCACCAATCCGCGTAGACCTCCTGGTTTTTATTTGTTGGATTCAATTGGCCTCCGTGGTCCCAGGGATAAGAAAGCCAGAGTTTCCACGAGTCGCCATAATTGTTAGGAGGACACTTCGTAAGATTCGATCCCGTTTTGCCCTGGTCGCTCGGGTTCAGATACCTGACCGTAACCCCGTCATCGGTTCCCAATGTAATCGTGTTCCGAGAGCTTGTATTGCTGACGACAACCGTATCTCCCGCGGAGAGCAACATGTCGGGATTCGGCAGATAACAGATACTCGAACCGACAGCGCCGCCTCCTTTGAGAATATTGACGCCCATGTACCAGGGGACATCCACTCCCGGACTGCCGTCCAGACTGTATGAGTACCGGGCATCGGCAGGTGAGGTTTCATTCAGCCTCATCGCCGGAACGCCATAGGGATCAGATGAATTAGTCGGATTGTTCGGAACAATACCCAGAATAGTAAAGGGGTGCAACAGAGGGTTGGACGTCGTGTCTGTGAAGAATTTCGGTATTCCCGTCCAGCCGTAAACGCCGTAATGATTTTCGGAAAACATGTTCGGGAAATTATTCAATTCCTTGAGTGGTTCGTCATAGGCGCTGAAATACACCAGAGGACAGTTGTATATCATGAATGTCCTCTTCCCCCCGTTCCCTGTCTTCACAGCGGCGAAATACTGTTTCGCATCGTTCAAATTTCCGGTTACCCTTGTCCCGTTCTGATAATACTGGGCTGTGGGCCAGCCGGTTTCGGCAATGATCTGCTTGACCTTTGCTCCCTGCTTTCGACCGCCCCAGATCCAGTTCACGCTGTCGACGATCCAGTTCAGGGAAAACATGAGGTTCTTGTTTAGGACCGTTTCCTGAATGGTATGGACCGGCGCTATGGGCGGATCGCCCGAAACCCACTTATTGCCTTTGACCATACACTTGTCAAACCAGTTGCTGTTCGGCGGATACGCATTCGGGATAACGAATTGGGGCTTGTTTACGTAGGGGTCAACGGTGTTGGAATATCTGATTCCCCACTGGAAAGGGTAAGTATCATAGGCGATCGGGGCGTTCTTGTCCGCCTGGATCGTTTGCATGAGTTTAGATATCTCCGGGTTCACCTGGACTGAGACCTGCACCACCTGCCCGGCCAGAATGGGAGTCGTAACGGCAGGCAGCGGTTCGCCGGCCAATTCCCTGAGGAGGAGAGCCCGGAGCAGATTGATACCCCACTTCAGTTCGGGCACCGAGCAGTTTGCATCCGTCAGGGTCTGGTTCTGATTCCCTGGAGGCGAAACGAGATTCTCGTGGGTAAAGAATATGAGGACGACAGTTTGGCTGAATACAGATTTCCCCACCGCATTGATGAATGTTGTTGCCCGTGGCGTAGGGAGGTTGTGAAAGATCGGGCGTGGCGACTTCCAGGTAGACCTTCATGTTGAGCTTATACGCAGCAAGGATCGTGGGTATATAAACATCAGGCGGCGACGCGTAGAGCCTTACCGCATTGAATCCCGCCGCTTTCAGTTGCCGCAGGTTGGTTTCCACTGTGATTTCGGGGTTTCCCTGAATGTAATTTATGTAGGGACTGCCTTCTTGCCAGGGAGGGAAATCGGTTTGAAGGGCTTGCTGGAACGTCGTGTCACCCAGGAGCGTGCCATCCGCAAAAGTGATCTTCCCGTTCGTAAAGTGTGGATAGTGGCTGGGTTCAAAGTTGATCGCCGGCAAATTATTCGGGCCCTCCCACGCATCGCTTGACTGGTAGGCAACGTCTGTCGAAAAAGCGGGCGCAGTACTCCCCCAGCCCATGAATGTCGCCACATTAGCCTGAACCGCCGTGAGTTCTTCGGAAGTTTTGAGGGCTGTCCATTCCACGGCAGCATCAAAGAGAGACCAGCCCGCAGTTGTCAGGAACGGAGCAGCACCAGGGGGAAGAAAGAATCCGACCCGTTTGGCCGGCGCCACCAGACCCGGCATGGCGGCCTCGGCATCATAGGCAAAAATCGTGCTCTGCCGAGATCCCTTTTCCACGAAACCCACAATCATTGCCTCCTGGCCGGGAACTCCCCATCCCATCCTAAAAGGCTGGGTCTCCACCACGACATCAACGGAAAGAGAGGACGCAAGTGGGTCACCTGCAAGGATGACGATGTCTTTCTTGCGCCTGGAATAACCGTAGTCAACCCCCGGGCTGCCGCCGGTCATTCCCAGGTCAGGGAACAGCTCGGGTTTGAGGCAAAGGACGGGTTCGTCGAGATCACGAAAGGTAGTCGCGATCTTTTCCGGATTTACGGAACCGGAGATCAGTACAAGGTCCTTGCCCTCGGCATCATAAGATCCAACCTGAATATCCCTTTGGATAGTCAGCCTGAAGCCGTGTTTCTCGAGGTGGCTTTTGACCGCACTGTCACCCGCACCGAGGCTGCCCGCCCCTACGACGAAGAGTACCTCGGTGGCCAGCACATTGCCGGCGCTGAACAGCACAGCCAGGAGGATCGTGAGAAGACACAATGCGATTCTGGTTTTTCGTTTCATAATGTCTACCCCATGTTTAACTCGAGGATGCAATTCAATTTGGAGAGGTTCGGAGCATGAGCTGGGTCGGACCAGCTTCGCGGGCGTCTTATACAAAGTCGCATTCAAACGCTCACTGTGTTGGCTTCGTCGTCGGCTCCTCGACGTACTATGGTGTACGCCTGCGTCGCCTCCTTCTCGCCGCCTTGTGATCATTTTGAATGCGACTTTGTATTACAATCGTACCGGGAAAATCATGGATATCCCTCTCCTTGAATCTTCCCACAAGAATCATCGGAACAGAGGAACGTGAACTTGAGTGAAATCCGCAGGACGTAACGGATGCGGCGCAGTTTTCGAGAATTTTTAATCCCTCGTCCACCTGCCGAAGGGATCGCGTAAGATCGAATTGAAGCGATCAAATTTTACAGCCGACGCCGTCATGAAGCTGAGGCTGGCTTTGTCTACTTCTCTGCCCATGTCCCCCCAATCGTGACTTCGACTTCAACCGGTACTCCGGAAAGATAAGCTTTGCCTGCCTGAATCATGGTCTCCTTGAGAATCACAGCAAATTCCCCTGCCTTCTTCTCTGGAACTTCGAGAATGATATCGACATGCACCGTTCCGATAATCTTGGCGCCAGCATCCGCTAATCTTTGCGGGAGCATGCCCAGCGCCTTTTTTGTGATGTCCGCGACACAAAAATTACAGTCTTTTGCAGTGTGATTTAGGGTATTTACTGTATTGCCCCAGGCCATTTTTCATATATTATCCCTGTTACTGTCTCATTGTGGTCAGGAGATCGGAAAAGAAAAATTTTCGCACCACAAAGGGTAATCTCCTGACCGTGATGTTAACTTACTGAGGAAGGGGGGCGGGGTAATTTATTCCTGTCCCCCGGTTTTGTCTCTTTGCCAGAAGACTAATTTTTCCTTTCCTCCCCTTATTCCGAGTCCGTAGTTAGCCTGCGTACATCTTAAAACTCGTAGAAGCTCATGTTCATGTAGATGCCCGTCTATCTATCCTCAAACGTGAGGTCGGTAGAAAGTCCTCAATCATCTTCTCGATTTCTTTCGAGACCTTTGCGATCAAGTCTATGGAGATCCCTGTTGGAAATTCGTTTCTTTCAAATGCCCTGAGACATAACCTGCACTGAACCCCGCGATCTCACCGGACAGGGACTTTCTGTCAGCAGGATTCAGGAAACCACCCACTTGGACTTCGGGTCATATATGATTCGGAGATGAGAATACATCAGGCGGTACTTCTCCGATCGAGAAGGAGGAGAGCTGTCTGAAATCGACGTATTGCAGCCCCCGCAGTGACATGCGACGATGAACTTTTCTGAGTGTTTGCAAAGGATTGAAACGAAAAGATTTTTGACTGCACCCATGAGAAGTGCTACTACAAAATCGTCAAAAGGCAATTTCTTATCAGCGATCGTCGGAGACCGAGCCCCTTCGCGGCGATCCTCTGCGCCTCAGTCAGTTGGGCGTTGGCAAATCTTCAAAAATACATTGTAATTGGTGGACAGGACTCGATTTACTTGTGACACACAGGGGGAAGCTCAGTATGAGTAATTTAATGGATCATCCACTGCTTGTTTTCGTGCTCACTTTCTTCCTTCTGTCTTTTTCGACGTGGCTCGGGAAGTCTTTATCGAAGGGGCGGCGAATCCTTGAAGGTGCGGCGCGTGAAGATTTTGGCGTTGTCCTGGCCGCTACGCTGACGGCTGCTCGCGCTTATAATCGGATTCACCTTTTCGATGGCCTCAAACCGCTACGATCAGCGCAAAAACTACGAGGAGGAAGAGGCCAACGCGATCGGCACAGAATACCTTCGAGCAGACCTGTTGCCTACCGCTGATGCGGCGAAAGTGCGGACGCTGCTTCTGAACTACCTCGACCAACGTGTCTTGCATTATAGTGCCCGCGATGAGCAACCGCTTCGGCAGATCGATGCCCAAACTGCCAAATTGCAGGCTGAGCTGTGGTCCGCAGTCCGGACTCCGGCGGTTGCGCAGCCAGAGCCCGTTATCGCCTTGGCAGTTTCAGGCATGAACGACGTGTTGAACTCGCAGGGCTACACGCAAGCAGCATGGTTGAACCGCATTCCGATTGCGGGATGGACCTTGATGGTGGCCATCGCCAGCTGCTCCAACCTGCTGGTTACCTTGATGGTGGCCATCGCCAGCTGCTCCAACCTGCTGGTTGGCTTTGGTGCGAGAAACGATAAACCGAAATTTATCTTGCTTCTGGTTCTGCCGCTTGTTGTTTCCATCGCATTCCTTCTTATTGCGGACATCGACAGCCCACGCTGGGGTCTTATTCGCGTGATCCCACAAAATCTCCTAAACCTTTCTCAATCCCTGCACGCGCAGTGAGCAATACTCCTGCGAGGAAAGATATGGCCGCCAGTTACAGCGGATTCTCCTGTAGATCATGGAGCAATCGTTGAAACTCTTTGGACTTTGTCAGAATCCGTCGTGCCGCATCCCGGAGCTTGTCCACCTCGTCGGGTTTCAGCGCGAATGAGGTGGGAAGCCGTTTGAAGTAATGGCGTTCGGCTTCATCGTCCAGAGCGTCAAATCTCACTTGAACAAGGTAGAATTCTCAAATCTCACTTGAACAAGGTAGAATTCAATATCACCACAGGAACCCGGTTCCGTGGTGATCTGTCCTGAACCGCACCGCCCCCTGCGGATCTCGTCGGCCCAACGGGGGAAACTCTCACTCAGGAGCGCCACAGTTTCCCTGTTGTAGCGTTGGATGGCTATGGAGGAGTATGAATCGAGCATGGCAGCAAAGGGCGGGACTTTTTCGTAGCGATCCCATCTGTCGTTGACTTCAGTCTCGGCATTCACCACCACAAAAACGATTTTGTGCACGTTTGTATAGTGAGCGTATTTCAAGGTGGTCCAGGGGTCGCCCATCAGCGTGACGCGTTCGAGAACTGCCCTGAGGCCGAGATTGTCCGCGACCCCCCCGTCCACCAGGTGGATGTAGGGCTTCTTTTTGGAATCCAGAAAAGGCAACATGTTGTTGGCAAGGTCAAGACGGCGGGATGTGACATCCCTGGGCGGTTGCATGGCCTCGGCGAGTGCCGGGGGCAAATGATAACCACACTGGCCGGCGTGGTTCTGCAGGGTAATGGGGCTCAACAATATGGGCACTGCCGATGACGCTGCACACGCCCGGGCCACGGGAAAGGTGGAGAGGTCCGAGCAGATCGCGTCGAACACATCCTGAATAAAGGAGAAACGGGTTCCTTGGACCATGTCCGTAGCGTTGATGACAATCATCGGCTCTTTCCTGGCGAGCAGATCACCAAAGGTCTTTCCTTCGAAGACATGCTCATTGTAGTAGTCCGCTACGAGGTCGCTGCGGGCATAGTAGGGTGAGGAGAACTTCGCCCAATTGACAGGGTTGAAGAGGGTACTGCGGATGAGGTCGCCCTGAATGTCCTTCTTCAGGAACCGTGCCTCGAAGTCCTCGAAGATTCGGTCTCTGAAGAGGCCGTAGTAAGCCGCTGTGAAGCTCCCGCCGGAAACACCGGAGATCCAGTCCACCTCGTCCAGCAGCCGCCTTTGGCGTCCGCGGATGGAGACTGTCGTATCCCGGAGCGTTTCGAGGACACCGTAGGAGAAGGCGGCGGCCCGTGTCCCCCCACCGGAAAAAGTGAGCATGAGCAGTAGCTGGTTGTCTTGTTCTGGATTTATGAGGTTTCTGCTCCGATAACCCGCCTGGGGGTCG
>JBEKXG010000535.1:0-5011 GCA_049512295.1 Syntrophobacteraceae bacterium | reverse complement strand
ACAACACGATCCTCGCAGTTGACAGCTCCTCGGCCCAATGCAGGATCAAGTTCCCACGGTAATTCTTTCTGATCTTCAATGAGTCGAATTTAAGGTGAGAAAAGGAATCGTGCAAGGGTTGGAAGTCAGAATGAGGGGCTTTGAGGGGGATATGCCAGCTAGTCCCGACGGCCGTTCAGTGGAGGCACCACCGGCATTCATACATGAGGTATCGATCCGGATGCGCTCCGGCACGGCAAGGAAGCCATGAAAGCGGGAGACCGGACAGCGGGTCCCCCGGCTTCCGGCCGATGGTGGATAGTTGCCTCTTTTTAATGAAAGCGCTGTTTCCGGTTCACGAATCGTAGCCGCCGCAGCAAATAATAAGGTTATCGACTTTTTCGAAATACACGGTTTTAGGAAGAACCTTTTTGGTCTTCGGATGGTACCATTTGTATTCCACCCACCCGGAACCTTTTTCACCGGCGATGTCGACGATTTCCTTTATAAAATGCTTGCCTTCGAAATCCTTGATATCAATGAAGTCTTCCCCGACAAATCTTTCGTTGACTCCATGCGCCAGCATGATCCCCTGGAAACTTAAAACAAAAATGTAAAACTGGCCTTCTGAAAATATCCCGGAAGGGTTTGTAAACTCAGCTAAAGCGATCCTCTTGCCGCTGGTCAGGTAAAAGGTCTTCGCATCATCAACCCATCCCCTCGCCAACTCACGGGTCACCGGTTCCATTTTGCGCCTCCATTCGCCTAAGATGCATAAACTTCGATCTGATTTGCTTCCCACTATGTGAGCGCAGGGCAACTCCAGCTCCAATGAAGTCTATGCCCTTCTTGAGGCCGATTCCAGACTGAGAAGCTGGAGACTACCGGTATGGCCGCTCAAGAAGATGGCGACCAATAGCCGGTTACCTGCCTGAACATGAAGAATGCGTCAACTTGACCCCCAACCGATCCCGAATCGCATTTTGGAGTTGGGTCGCGCTCGAAAAAGCTCCTGGCACACGCAGAGTACTATTGAATTATCCCATATCCGAATCGTACATGCAAGTGTAGTTAGTTTCCATCCGGAAAGGGCTTCGGGCTTCCTTGTGCGGCGTACCCAAGTACGCCTCCGCGCAACCCCTCGATTTCCTAGCCAGAACGGAAAATCCCTCCTTTCCGAACAGAAACCTCGCGGGGCGTGGAGTTCTTATCCGGGGTTTCCGGATGGACGCTAGTTATACTCCCATGAGAACCACTCTTTCAGTTGAAGGGCATTAGGGCGAAGAAGTGAATCGGGCAAGGGTTGGAAGCCGGAATGAAAGGCTCCGGGCGGGATGTGCAGGCTACTTCCGACGGCCGTGCAGAGAAGATCCGAGCCATGTCCGCGACGATGCTCTACGATGTTTAATGAATATTCCGATAGTATTCACTACCTGACACTACTTACGCCGGAGTGAAGGCGACCGAAATCGCATCGTCGATCGACTCCGCATCTTGCTGAATCAACTCCACTGATTCGAACTCATTGAGATCTGGATTCTCAAGAGCTACACTCCCAACTTCCACTCCTTTGCCTGCCACATTTAAAAACACAGCGAAAACAGCCATTTCTTATCTCCTTTCGTCTCTGCCCGCGGCAAAATCATCTTGAGAATGGAACTCCCGATGACAGTCAGTCTTATTAGCAGCTTGAGTGTTGCCTTATCTACGAGTTCATAATGCTTACAACTGTGATGCAGACGGCATCATATAGAACAGCGCTAATGCTCCCGGCTGATTCCGCCATTAGCAAGCCAATACCTGTCGAACAATTCCGGTTTGCCGCATATCTCGCACTTCAGTCGTTCTACAATCGCCTACGCCTACGCAGTTTTCTGCTTGGGTGGATGATATATAGCTGGTCCCAGTTCCTCAAAAGAAAAGCTGTTGAAAACGTGGTGACCGTCTATGTCCATTACCCGCAAGTCGTCCGTTTGGGACAGGTCGCCGAGGATTATTGAAAAACGCGTCCCGTACAGCTTCTTCACCTTATCCACCGATACTTCGTAAGAGATGTACTTGGTGATGCCCCTGGCCCCGAGCTTCTCGCTAAGGGTGGGATGTTGAAGCGAATCGAAGGATGTGAGAATCAATATTGGGCCGCTCCCGGTAAAGACCATTGCCGCTTTCATGGAGTCCTCCTTTCAGGTTAGTGGTTGTCGATTTAGTCAAAATGTTCGGTTTTCTCACTCGTCCACAGTGAGAAAATGTCTAGATGCAGGTCCAGCCACCTTCATCGTCAGCTCTCCATGTACAAGCGGGTGTAACGGTATCTGCTCTGCCCAGAGCTGGAGACGAACGGCCGTGAAGGACGAGTTTACGGCCATTGAGATTCTGAGGCGATCCATCAAAAATGATTCCTTGCCTGTTGATTCTAAAACGGGCTTGTTTTGACGCAACGCCAGCTTCTATCGGAATTGAAGGAACGATACGGGACCCCAGCATGGGAAGATAAGATGACTCAACAATGTTCCCATACTCGTCAATTTTCGCCCAAAGCCACTCGCCCTCAATTCCCTTTTCCACAACCTCTTCCCGGGCGGACTTCTGTAAGGGCGTAGAGTAAATTTCCCGTCCCAATTCTTCAAAAGAAAAGCTATTGAAGACGTGATGCCCGTCGATGTCCATGACGCGCAGGTCGTCTTTCTGAGACAGATCACCCGTAACTATCGAAAAACGCGTGCCGTAACGTTTCTGCACCAGTTCGAGCGATACCTCGCGGGCAATGAATTTCGAGATACCCCTGGCAGCGAGCCTTTGAATAAACTCAGGTGACAGAAGCGATTCGAAGGTGGTCAGGACAAGGATAGGCCCACTTCCAGTGAAAATTAACGCCGCTTTCATCGGAGTACCTCCTTTCCGGCGCCCGAAGCGTGCTTTGCAAAGGCCGAGAGCAATTAAACACCGCGAAGCTGCAATCCCGGCCCAGACGCTGTAGTTCCGCGACTTAGAAGTAGAGACGCCCGGGGCTGCTGCAACAGGGCCGGATGCATCTTCCTCAGCGGAGTGGCCCGATCGCCTCCCAGCATCCTGCGCATTGAACTTGAACAGCAACCCTAAACCAGACGGCTTGCGCACCAAGATTTGACAATGGCAGACTGGAGATGGCCTGCGAGAATTTGATATGAACGTGGGGAAATGGATTTGGGAAACACTTCGGTGCTGGAGGCAACTTTGGACGATTCGCCTGTTAAGAGTCCGGTCGGTACGCAAGCCGTCTGGAAACAGAACTGTCGCTTTCATAGGCGTACCTCAACCATCGCCGTTTCATTGAGCCACATTCTGCGGTAAATGTCAAGAAAAAACAGGCGACACCGTGACTCATTGCAAGACAGGTTCTATTATGCAATCAATTCCCAGCCTCAGCCGCCCAAGGTTCAACGACAAACGGCTTTAAATCGTTGCGGCAGGGGTGGTATCATAGAATTAATCATCTTACTAATCCAGATTGGGTTTCCGAGAGTTCTTGATGGGCGGCCTTTATTTTTGGGCAAGGTTCGTGTAGAAATCCTCATTGCCCTTCCCGCCGCCGGCCTGAGTCCAGACAATTTTACAATCCGGGGGCCACGGCCGCCCGGCCTTTTTTCTTTAAGCCATACCTTTCATAAGAGGAGAGAGTCGAATGGGCACGTGGAGACCTTTGAGCGAAGCCGAGCGGGCCAGGTATTATACGATCAACGAAGACAATCTGGAATTCCTCATGAATCGGTACAACCGGGTCAACCGCCGGGTAATTGCGGATATGCTGCGGCGCAGCCGGTATAGATTTCCCGATAAGCCTGCACTGATCTTCGGCAATCAAACCCTTACTTACAGCACCCTCGAGGACGACTGCAACAAGGTTGCGAACAGCCTTTTGGAACTGGGCATCGAGAGCGCCTTGACCGAGTGGCGATTCTGGCCCACAACACCATTCACCATGTCTTGACATGGTTTGGCTGCAGCAAGATTGGCGCCATTTACCTGGCAGTCAATTATCTATTGCGCGGCAAGGACATCGCCTATTGCATCAACCATTCCGAAAGCAAGGTGTTTATTGTGGAAGATGCTCTGTATGATTTGGTCAAAGATGTCCTGACCGAGATGCCGACCGTGAAGACCTTGATCCGGTCCAATCAGGGCAGCGGTAAACCGCCGGTGGATGGGCGGTTCCGGGATTTCGAGGCATTGTATAAGAATTGTTCGCCCGAAGAGCCGGACACCATCCTGCATATCGAAGATCCCTGCCAGATGACCTACACCAGCGGCACCGAGTCTCTGCCCAAGGGGGTGATCCTAAGCAACCAGGCTCTGATGGCTCAGTACATGGGGGCCATTGTAGACGGCCAGTACGAAGATGATGACCTGAACGTCAACGCTCTTCCCATCTATCATTGTGCCCAGCGGGACGTGTTCATGAATCCCATCTTCTGGGTAGGCGGCACCAACGTGCTCACGACGCCGGATGTGGGCGTCATTCTCAAGAGCATTGCCGAGTATCGGGCGACTATGTTCTTTGCACCGCCCACCGTGTGGATCGGCATGCTGAGACATCCGGATTTCGCGCGATTCGACCTCAGCAGTTTAAAAAAATGCTACTACGGGGCCTCCATCATGCCGGTAGAAATCCTCAAGGAAATCGTAGAAAAATTTCCCAAGACCAAAATCTATAACTATTACGGCCAGACGGAACTGGCCCCCTATCATACCATTCTCAAGGCCAAAGATGCCCTGAACAAACTGGGATCTGCCGGCATGGCCGGCCTAAACATGGAAAGCCGGTTGGAGAATGAACAGGGAAAAGCCATTGAGGCGGCCGGCATCCCCGGCGAGATTTGCGGCAAAGGGGCGCACGCCATGATCATGTACTTCAAGGAACCGGATAAGACTGAAGACGCGATGCGGGGCGGCTGGTTTCATTCCGGGGATGTGGGCGTTCTGGACGAGGATCGCTATATTAGAGTGGTTGACCGTAAGAAGGACATGATCAAGACCGGCGGGGAGAATGTTTCCA
>JBEKXG010000534.1:0-3943 GCA_049512295.1 Syntrophobacteraceae bacterium | reverse complement strand
ACGTTGTCCTGTCGCTGATTGTCGCTGTTTCGATCCTTGTTCTCAGGGGCGTGTCCAGCGCGCAGGAACCAAAGACCAGGGATGTGATTTTGGCTACCACAACGTCGACCGTGGATTCGGGGCTTCTGGACTATCTTGTGCCGATATTCGAAAAGAAGACCGGCTACAAGGTGAAGACAATTGCGGTCGGGACCGGACATGCGCTGGCAATGGGCGAGAAGGGCGAAGCGGACGTCCTGCTCGTGCACGCCGAACAGGCCGAAAAGAAGCTTGTTGACTCGGGGGTCGTCCGAAATTACCGGCTGGTGATGCACAATGATTTCATAATCGCAGGTCCGCCCGAAGATCCTGCAAAGATTAAAGGCAAGAGCACAGTCGATGCGTTTAAGGCTATTTTTGAAAGCGGGGCTCCTTTCATCTCCAGGGGCGACGATTCGGGGACCAATAAGATGGAGCTTGCGCTATGGAAAAAAACCGGACTGAATCCAAAAGGCGCCAAAGGGTACTTGGAATCAGGGCAGGGGATGGGCGCCACTCTTCTTATGGCATCGGAGAAAAAAGGCTATACGCTGAGCGACCGTGGAACATACCTCGCTCAAGAGCCTAATGTAAAGCTCGATATACTCTGCGAAAAAGACCCGTCTTTGCTCAACATCTATCACGTTATGGAAGTAAACCCGGAAAAATTCAGCAAAGTCAACGCCGAGGGCGCCAAAGCGTTTGTCGATTTCATGACCTCGCCGGAAACACAGAAGTTGATAGGTGAATTCGGGAAGGATAGATTCGGCCAACCGTTGTTTTTTCCTGACGCAGGCAAGAAGATGTAATGCCGATTGTCTGAGTGAAAGTTTGCCCTGCCGGCCTTAGCATTGTTTAGGATTGCCGGAAGGTGATTTGTGGGTGCCGGCGGGTGTTTTTTGGTGCCCTGTGCTATATCTTGGTCGACACAACGCTCCTTGAAACCCTTTTTGTTGCGCGCCGGCGTTCATCCGGAAACACCCTTGATTTCCACGCCCCGCGAGGTGTGGGATATCCGGCCGGGAATCCGGATGCAAACCCGCTATTCCCACCACCTGAGCAGCGCGCTGCCCCACGCATAGCCCGCCCCGAAGGCGGCCATTACCACGTAGTCGTCTTTTTTCAGTTCATATTTTTTTTCCACCGCAGCTTCATAGAGAGCGAGCGGCAGGGTGGCGGCCGTTGTGTTCCCATATTTGTCGATATTTATGACGACCTTTCCGCGGTCTATTCCCATTCGTTTTGTGGCGGCTTCTATGATTCGCACGTTTGACTGGTGAGGGACAAACAGTGAGACATCACGGCCCTTGAGGCCGTTTCTTGCCAGAATTTGAGCGGAAACGTCAGCCATTTCGGTGACCGCTGTCTTGAAGACGTTGCGGCCGTCCTGAAAAGTGAAATGCTCCCTTTTTTCCACAGTTTCATGGCTGGGTGGCCTTCGGCTTCCCCCGGCTTTCATGTGCAGGTGAGGCTCCCCCGTCCCGTCGACGTGCAAAATGAAATCAAGGACGCCGTGTCCTTCTTCCGGGCACGAATCGAGAAGCACGGCCCCGGCGGCGTCTCCGAAAAGAATGCAAGTGTTTTTGTCCGTGTAGTCGATAATTGTGCTCATTACATCGCTGCCGATTACCAGGACCTTATTTACCCTTCCGGACTCGATCATCTGGGTGGCGACGGAAAGGGAGTAGAGGAACCCGCAGCACCCGGCGTTGAGGTCGAAGCCCCAGGCGTCTTTTGCCCCGATGTCCCTCGCCACCATGCATGCGGTAGCCGGAAAAAGCATATCCGGCGTAACCGTAGCCACAAGGATGGCGTCTATTTCCGCCGGGCTCGCACCGGCCCTGTCCAGGCACTCCATGGCGGCCGGAACGGCCATATGTGAATTGCCGATCCCCGCTTGCAGAATCCGGCGCTCCCTGATCCCGGTGCGGGATACTATCCACTCGTCGGTGGTGTCAAACATCTTCTCGAAATCGTGGTTTGTCAGCCTTCGTTCGGGAAGAAAGCGGCCGACGGAACGAATATATGCGGAGCGTTTGAGCATCTTTTATACCTCTCTAATTATTGTACAACTTTTGCATGGCATCCGAATAGTGTTCGTTTTGGCCGTAAATGTAAAAAGGCTGCTCGACCATGAGTTCTTCACCCCCGCCTTTGCGGCATTCAAGGTGAACAAGCCGGCTCGGACCATGCGGATATGAGTAGATGAGCGTCAGCCGTTTGGGGCTGAAGCCGTAATCGAGAGCAGAGCGCAGCAGGTTTGCAAGCCGGCTCGAGGGGTAGACAAGCGCAACACGCCCCCCCTGGCGGAGCAGATACGCCGCGGCCCCGAAAACGTCGGCTGTCGTCGCGGTGAGTTCGTGGCGCGCAAGGGCCTTTTGCCTGTCGGGGTTTATGCGGCCGGTCCCCGGCTTTCTGTATGGAGGATTGCTGAGTGCGAGATCGAAGCTTCCGGCTTTAAACCCTGATGAAATCTCGCGGAAATCCATCTGGTGAATCTCTATGCGGTCGTCAAAATTATTTTCATTGACGTTTTTTCTGGCAAGCTCCACAAGCTCCGGTTGAATCTCTACCCCTGCTATTTTCAGGTCCGTCTTTGCTCTATAAGCCAGGACGAGCGGTATCACGCCGCAGCCGGTCCCGAGATCGATCACCCGGTCCTCTTTCTTTATACGGGTCAGGCCCGCCAGCAGGACCGCATCGAGGGAAAAACGATATCCTTTTTCTTCCTGGCAAACGATGAGTCTTCCGCCAAAAAGGGCGTCACTGGTTTGGGGCCGTTTCTCTTTCAGACTATTTCCTCGCCGGGGAAAAGAGGGTTTATCACCAGCCCGGATATAACCTTCGGATAAAAATAGGTGGACTTATGAGGCATTATCAGACCTGCGCTTGCAACTTCCCGGACCTGTTCGATTCGTGCGGGATTTATGAAAAAGCCCGCATCGTATCTTCCGGATTTTACTGCATCGAGAGCTTCCGCAAAATCATGCGTGAAACTGATGTTGCGCTCGTTTGTGAGGAACTGGTCGGAAAGTCCGAGAAGGTCCCTGAGCAGCACCTGGTCGAGCACGACCACATCCAGCGTTCTCAGAGGCGCATCTGTATCTTTCTGTGCGAGCAGAGATGAAACAACATCTCGCTTCGCCGTGAGCACATAGACGCACGCAGCATCTTTGCAATAGAAACCGATAGTCGTATCTTTCCTCGATCCTCCAGCCGCGATTGCCTCCCTCCACCTCAGTTCTGCGCCATTTTCGGACTCGAAGCGCTCAACATCGAAGCAGGGTTTCGCCCTTTCGATAAATCGCTCAGGGTCCCATGCGCCGAGATTTCTCAACAGCCGGTGAGTGGGGAGAATGGTGAGCCCCGATTCGTTCATATCCGTAAGGTATACCATTATGAACTCGTAGGAGGCATGCGGATTCCCGGTCCCGTAGCGCTCGCGGAAGACATTCCTGTAGTTCAGCGCGGTTTCGTAGCGATGGTGGCCGTCGGCAATGAAGATAGGCTTGTCCAGCATGAGGTCGCGGACTTCATTCAGGATTCGCCGATCGGCTACAGGCCGGACCCTGTGAGTCATGCCGGCTGAATCCGTGAATGAAATCGCCGGAGCGCCGCCCCTGCCCGAGGTAAGCGCGTTGTAGACCTTTTCGTTGGAATCCGGGTAAAGCGCGAATACCGGGCTCAAGTTTGCGTTGCAGGCCAGCATGAGCGCCAGGCGCTCCTCTTTTATGGCCTGAAAAGTTTTCTCATGGGGGCGTACCCTGCCTGAGGAAAAATCCTCGAGCCGTAAAGCGCAGATGAAGCCCTTGCGGGTTTTGACCGGTCCGGGACCCTCCTTATAGTCCAGTTCGTAGCAGTAAACGGACGGCTCAGGGTCGCGGACAAGAATTCTCTGATGCGTCCACTGCTTGATCCAGGCTGC
>JBEKXG010000533.1:0-3943 GCA_049512295.1 Syntrophobacteraceae bacterium | reverse complement strand
ACGTAATTGTCCGGCGAAAAAGCCGGTCCCAGCCTATCTTTTTCTCTCCGCAGAAAATAGAGAATGTCGCCGAGCGTCACCTGGCAGGGGAAACACTCCTTTCCGGACGTAAACTCCTTTCCGATGGACAGACCCTTATAGGTCTCCATGATCAGGGCGTTTACCCCCACCGCCCGGAAAGTGGCCGCAAGCAACCGGGACCCAAAGGGGGCCATATCCGGGATGAGCAGGGTCTTGCCGGTTACGTCAAACTGTTTGACCTTGTCGCCGAAGCGTCCAAAATGCTGCTTTCCGGAAACCGTCATTTATCTACATCCTCGATAAGGCCCTGGTGCACGCGAAGACGCGAAGCCGCAAAGTCTGAAATTGTCATCTATCCGGTTCCTCGGTGAGACTTTGATGCACGCGAAGACGCGAAGCCGCAAAGTCTGAATGGTTGTTGACAATCCGTTTGATGCCTTCCTTGAAAGTAGCGGCCCCGAAGTTCATGAGCAAGCCTAGAGGCAGGTTGAGGAGCCTCAGGTAAGTCAGCAATTGTTTGCCGTGCACTGGAGCAAGGTTCTCAAGGGATTTGATCTCAACCAGCAGTTTCCCCTCAACCACCAGATCAGCCCGAAAGCCTTGGTCAAATTGAAGTCCATTGAACGTGATCGGAACCGGCTTCTGCCGTTCAAGGCAGAAGCCACAGTCTGTTAGCAATTTCGCCAATATAACCTCGTAAACCGATTCCAGCAAACCCGGCCCCAGCCCAGTATGCACCCTGTATCCGCAGTCTACCACATGCCGGGCTATTTCCTCGATCTCCATGCACCCTTTCTTTCTTGCCGCTCAGCCTCTTCGTGCCCTTATTAAAGCGCTTGCCACCAGAACATTGCAGAAATGAACAACGTCTGTAGTCCTCCGGAGAGAATAGACCGCCCTGCCGTATGAGCCTTCTTCATTTTCCTCGTCACCCTGTTCCCATTGAGAAACCTCTAAATACCCAGATGAGCTGTAAACAATCCTGAAGGCTACGATGTGCCAATAATCTTTTGTTATCTCGAATGTGGACCCTGCCTCATTAACAACCTCAAATTCATTTTCTCTGGCAACTTCTTTTATCAATGCCACCCAAGCATTACCGTCCATAATACATTCCCCCCACTAAGAAGCCTGTCTCGATCCAGGACCGCTTGACTTCAGATGGCCAAAACAGAATGCCTTGCATCTTTCTTCTTCGCGTCTTCGCGTGAAAAATTTGCGTCTTCGCGTGCGAAATTCGCGAGACCAAATCTCATCCCGCCTCCTCAAAGGAGTCCGGCTCATCCGGGTCGAGTTTTCTGGCCAGCCGTTTTTCCTGAAGATTCTTTACCACGTTGCGGTAGGCCTCCACGCGGGTGAGCATGCCGGCCACAGCGCTGTGTTCGTCCAGCTCGAGGATAAGAGATGGCTTCTCCCTGAGCAGGTGACGGTAAAAATGCTCGATGAATGAATCCGCCCCGCAACTGAAGTTAGTGAGGTGCACGCCATACCAGTTTGGGGTGCGAAGGATTCTTTTCGCCGTTCTGATGATTCTGGCCCCTTGTCCCCAGAACATTCGCTTGAAATCGCTCATGTCTTCGGAATCCGAACTAACCAGGTCCATAGGGAGCGCCTTTATGCCGAGCTTTGCAAGCTGCTTTCCAAGCTGGAGGTTCAACCGGTCGTCAAACAAATTGTATGGGCGCCCGGTAACGATCCAAACGGGTTCGGCGGGATCGATGCGCTCGATTATTTCATTACCGGTCTCCGTGAGTTGGCGGCGAAATTCCAACTGCCTTGCCAGCGCCTTGAAAATAGCCCTCTCCAGCTCGGTTCTCCGGGGTCTCAGGCTGGCCGGAAGGGCCTTTTCGAAGGCATAGACGAGGTTTGCCGGGTCCTCCTTCAAATAGAGCGAGGGACGGATGATCCTCCTGTCCGCAATGTCGAGCGCAGACCTGCTCATGTACTGGGAACTCTGAACCAGCGGACAGAAATATCCTATCTCATCGGGCTGCGGCACAGGCGCGTTGACGACATTGGGCAAAAACAGGTATTCGACCCGGTCCATAAGGTATCGGACATGGCCGTGGAAAACCTTGACCGGAAAGCAAACCTCTGAGACGACGTTTTCCACCCCCATGAAGGCCAGCTTGTTGGTAGTTTTCGGGCTTAGCAACACCGGAAATCCAAGCTCGGAAAAAAGATGCGCCCAGAAAACGCCCCACTCCAGGGAGTGCAGGGCAAGAGGTATGCCTATCACCGGCCTTGGCTGACGCCCGGCTTCGGCTTCGGTGAGCAGGTTCCCCGCCTCCGCAAGGGCTTGCTCGAAAAGGCCCTGCCTGACCCGAAAATAGTCTGTCTCACGGCCTCCTTCGGCACGGGTCTCGTAGCGGCCGCAGTCGCCTCCCCACACACTCTTTCTGTCGCCAAAACTATAGACCTTGAGCTTGCATTCATTATGGCATTTCTTGTCCACATGGCAGGTGTTCTCGGTAAAATTCACCTTCATCGAAGCCAGGTGATCGAGATCGCGCCTGCGGTATTCCACTCCCTGTTTTTTGAAAAGTTCCATTACAGACAGGGCGGCCCCGAACGCCCCCATCACTTCGCGGTGTCTTGGGACCAGCACCTCGCGCTTGAGCACCTTCTCGAACGCCGCAACGATTCCCTTGTTCAGCGAAGGACCGCCCAGAAACATGACCCGCTTGCCGATGTATCGCTTTTCCACTACGCGGTTCAGGTAATTGTAGACGATTGCGTAGCAAAGCCCGGCGATGAGATCCCGGCGCTCCCCCCCCTTCTGAAGATAGCTCACCAGGTCCGACTCCATGAAAACCGTGCACCGTTCGGCAAGATGGATCGGACTTTTCGAGGAAAGGGCTATTTCCTGGAATTCCCCGACGATATTGATCTTCATCTTGTTAGCCAGTTCGTGCAAAAAACTGCCCGTCCCGGCCGCGCATACCTTGTTCATGTCGAAATCAAGGGGGTGGGTGTTTTCTAACATGATGTATTTTGAGTCCTGCCCGCCGATTTCGAATATTGTGTCCACATCCGGATCGATTTCAACCGCTCCCCGTGCGTGAGCGGTGATCTCGTCTATGATCAGGTCCGCGCTCAGAAAATCCCCGACCACGTTGCGGCCCGACCCGGTCGTGGAGATCGCCATAAGCTTGATTTTTTGCCCGACATCTTCCTGTAGTGTACGCAGAAGCCGCTGGGTAACCTCGATCGGTTTTCCCCGGGTCGGCACGTAACACTTGTGCAAAATCTGGGCCTTCTCGCTTATCAGCGCATACTTCGTGGTAGTCGAGCCTATATCGACCCCCAGGTATGCCTCGACAGGTTTCCCCTTTTTTTTTGCCCAGGGCGCCAAACCGTTCTCGGAGTCAAAGGTGCTCAGCGACAAATTCAGGCGTTCGGCCCTGGGAAAGCTGTACACGGAATGGGAATCCCTCCGCATAAAGGCCGAGAGGTCCAGCTCATTTCGCCGGTTTTGCTTCTGGGCCTGGAGCGCTGCGCCGAGCGCGCCAATCGAAGTGTGGTAGGGAGGGACCGTTAGAGAGGGGAAATAGTGCTTGAAGGCCTGGACCTGGAGACGGTTAGAGGCCATGGCGCCGATGAAAATGATCGGATCGAACAGCTCCCGGTGTCCTATGATGGTGCTCATGTAATTGGCGGCGTTGCCGAAATGCAGGCCCGCTATGATGTTGGGCAGATTCTCCCCCTTGTTCTGGAGGTGGATCATGTCCGATTTTGTAAAAACCGTGCAGCGGCAGGCAACCGGAGCCGGGTAAGTGCTCTTGAGGCCCAGTTCGATAAAGTCGTCCAGGGTCTGTTGGAGCTTTTCCTGGTCCATCGAAAAATCCGGCCCATAAATCGACTGAGCAAGTCTTTCGGCTTGCTGGTCGATGAAAGAGCCCGTTCCCGACGCGCATGGGCC
>JBEKXG010000532.1:0-8017 GCA_049512295.1 Syntrophobacteraceae bacterium | reverse complement strand
GCTCATCCGCGAGCGCGAGCACGGCACTATCGAGCACCTGCTGGTAATGCCGGTCACGCCGGCCGAGATCATGCTGTCCAAAGTCTGGTCGATGGGCCTGGTGGTGCTGCTGGCCGCCGCCATCGCATTGACGCTCGTCGTGCGGGGCGTGCTGCGCGTGCCGGTGGAAGGCTCGGTGGCGCTGTTCCTGGCCGGCGCGGCGCTGCACCTGTTCGCCACCACCTCGATGGGCATCTTCATGGCCACCGTGGCGCGCTCGATGCCGCAGTTCGGGATGCTCGCGGTGTTGATCCTGTTGCCGCTGCAAGTGCTTTCAGGCGGGTCCAGCCCGCGCGAAAGCATGCCCGGGGTCGTGCAGAACGTGATGCTGGCCATGCCGAGCACCCACTTCGTCATACTCGGCCAGTCCATTCTCTTCCGCGGCGCCGGCCTCGGCGCGGTGTGGCCGCAGTTCCTTGCGCTGGCCGCGATCGGCGCGGTGTTTTTCGCCATCTCACTAAACCGCTTTCGCAAAACCATAGGAACGATGACGTGAAGCGACATTTGCAGCACTGTACCTCAGGGACAAAGTGAATTGATTCTAATTCCAAATCCGATACGGAGAGACGGGGGAACTTCCATGGGTCACAAGTTTCATATCCTTGTGGCGGATGACGACGAAGAAGATTGCCTACTTGTAAAAGAGGCGATTAAGGAATCACTACCAAATGTTGGGGTTAACTTTGTTGGTGATGGTGAAGAGCCTATGCAGTACCTTTATCAATGCGGTGCAGGACCGGAACAAAATCCCTGCCCTGACATTATCCTCCTTGACATCAATATGCCTAAAATGAATGGACTGGAGGCACTCGGGCTGATAAGGGCCAATGATCGCTTTAAATCCAATCCAGTGGTGATCCTTTCTACTTCAAACGATATACATAGCATAGACCTATCCTATAAATTGGGTGCAAACTCCTTTTTCATGAAACCAATCGGATTTGACCAACTAGCTAAGATAATGTCTGTTCTTGGTACCTATTGGTTTAATTTAGCACATATACTCTCAGTAAATGATTCTTTCTATAGAGATGAAGCGCCTATAAATGGCAATACTACTGTACCAATACTCATCGTAGCTGACTCGACTTTCATTTACGTCATCAATATCGGGATCGGCGGCTCGGATCTTGGACCCAGGATGGCTTACGGAGCTTTGCGCCATCCAGCAGCCCGCCCTGGATACCTGGAAAGGCCAGGAAACTAATGGGGTTGCAGCCCAAAAGGCCCTATATCACCGGGCTAAGTGCAACAGTATGGCGCGCCGGGGGGAGTATCGCGACGAGATTGAGAAACCTTGACCCCATTTAAGGGAGAGGTTTGCCCGCCAAAATCAAATGGGGAAGTCTGTGTGAATTGGCTTGTAGTATCACCTGACTGACTTTTAGATTCGGCTCTGAACCCAAGAAAGCAGATCGGTGTCCGGGTGTCCCGGCGACTCCGCAGAAGACACTGCTCGCCTTCGCCGATCATGGGAAATTAAAAGGCGAATTGCTGGCCGATGGCGGCGACGCCGAAGCGCTGCTCGCTGAGTTCGTGCGGGCAGGGGTGGATGATGCGGCGCTCGCTGCCGAACTCCAACATAAGGGTACCTGGTCGTTCGACGAGTCCTGGAACGACCTGATGGATTGCATCGCTTCAAAGAGCGCCAGGCCCAAGAAGAGCGCTCAAGCAAAAGGGAAGTGACGGTTATTATCCGTTCAACATTACAGACACAACCGTTAACGGCACGACTGACGTGGAAGGCGCTGGTGACCTTGGACCGCACCAAGTACGCGCCAGCGCGCGGCGTATCGCGCGGCGCTTATGTGCTCGCCGATGCATCGGACCACCGACCCGAAGTGGTGGTGCTGCCGACCGGCAGCGAAGTCTCCCTTTGCATTGCGGCTTATGGGCAACTGAAGCTTCCGGGCACTGGTCACTGTCATTGCGCTCTGCGTGGATTGTGCCGCCACCTCCGACGTGCGCGAGGGCTGACTCGGCCATGACCAGCATACGCCCCGCCATCACACTCTCCCCAAGGGACTACGACGCTGTTCTGTTCGATCTTGACGGTGTTTTGACCAAGACGGCGAGCGCGCATGCCGCAGCCTGGAAAAGGCTGTTCGACGAGTTTCTCGAACAACGTTCCGCTGATATCGGCGAACCGTTCGTCCCATTTGACATCGACGCCGATTATTTACGTCATGTCGACGGCAAGCCGCGATGCGACGGCGTGGCGGCCTTCCTCAAGTCGCGCGGAATCGAACTGCCGTGGGGGGCACCCGAAGACGGCCCCGGCGTGCAAAGCGTCCGTGCGCTGGGCAATCTCAAAGACGAATACTTCATGGAACACCTGAGGCAGCGGGGCGTCGAGGCGTATGATGCGGCGATTACGCTGGTGCGAACACTGCGGGTGCAGCAGATCAAGACCGCCGTCGTGTCCTCCGGCAACAACTGTGCAGAGGTGCTCAAGACAGCGGATATCGCGCAGTTGTTCGATGCGCGAGTGGACGGGATGGAAATCACCCGCCTCGATCTCAAGGGCAAGCCGGCACCGAATGCGTTCCTGGAGGCGGCACGGCACCTCGGGATCGAACCGTCGCGTGCAGTCGTCGTGGAGGATTCGATCGCCGGGGTCGCGGCCGGGCGCGCTGGCCGATTCGGCTGCGTCATTGGCGTCGATCGCAGCGGGCAATCGCAGGCGCTGCGCGAGGCCGGTGCCGATGTCGTGGTGACCAGCCTGGCGCAGGTTCGGGTGGCAGCGGAGCCTCCTTCGGCTTGGTCACTGGTGTTCGAGGGGTTCGACCCGGCGCACGAGGGAATCCGCGAAACCTTGTGCACCTTGGGGAATGGCTATTTCGCGACCCGTGCGGCCGCAGCCTGGGCGGTGGCGGATGACATTCACTATCCGGGGACCTACCTCGCAGGTGGCTACAACCGGCTGAACACCGATATTGCCGGCCGGGTGGTCGAGAACGAGGATCTCGTCAATTTCCCCAACTGGCTCACGCTCGAATTTTGCATCGCCAATCAGGACAGGTTCGATGCGAGGACAGTCACTCTCCTGTCATACCGCCAGGAACTCGATCTGCGGCGCGGCATGCTGTTGCGGACCATACGCTTTGAGGACCGACAAGGGCGGCGCAGTCTGTTGCAGGAGCGACGTCTGGTCTCGATGGGCGACATGCACCTGGGCGCGCTGGAACTGACGTTGACCGCCGAAAACTGGTCTGGAAGCATCACGGTACGTTCGGCGATCGACGGGCGCATCGTCAACTTGGGTGCGAAACTGTATCGCAAATTCAACAACAAACACCTGGAGTCGCTGGCAGGCGAGGTCGGCTGCGAGGAAAGCGTTTGCCTACTGGTGCGCACCTGCCAGTCGAATATTCATGTCGCCCAGGCAGCGCGAACGCGAGCGTTTATCGACGGACAGCTTCTCGATGTCCGGCGCCGAGTCATCGAAGAACCAGGATACATCGGACAGGAGCTGAAGGTCGACATCAAGCAAGGCGAGACGTTAGTGCTGGAGAAGATCGCATCTTTCTACACCTCGCGAGATCACGCCATCTCGGAGTGTGGGCTGGAGGCGCGCAAGGCCATTGCGCGTGCGGGTCGCTTCGACGCCGTGATGGCGGATCATGTTCTGACCTGGAAGCACTTGTGGCACCGCTTCGACGTGCATATCGAGCTGGCAGATCCCGGGTTCAAGTTGAACGTCTCGATGCTGCTTCGGTTGAACATGTTTCACCTGCTGCAGACAGTGTCACTCCACTCCATCGGACTCGATATTGGCGTACCCGCGCGGGGCTGGACCGGGGAGGCTTACCAGGGCCATATTTTTTGGGATGAACTGTTTATCTTCCCGTCGCGGCCTGCAGCGCCGGATACAAGGGGGCAATGTTTCCCTGGCAGAGCGGAAGTGACGGGCAAGAGGAGACTGATGCGCTCAACCTGAACCCTCGCTCGCAACGTTGGATGCCCGACAACTCCTATCTTCAACGCCACGTGGGAAGCGCCATTGCGTACAACGTGTGGCAGTACTTCCAAGTCACTCACGACATCGAGTTTCTGCATTTCTACGGTGCCGAGCTGATTCTCGAGATCGCCCGTTTCTGGTCCAGCATGGCGAACTTCAATGACGAGCGCTCTCGTTACGAGATTCGTGGCGTTATGGGTCCCGACGAGTTCCACGACGGCTATCCAGATGCAGCAATACCCGGCATCAACAACAATGCATATACCAATATGATGGCTGTGTGGGTGCTGTGTCGGGCGCTGGAGGTGCTCGACCTGCTCTCCGACATGCGTCGCGCCGAACTCACGGCGCGGCTAGGCGTGTCGTCGGAAGAGATCGCGCGCTGGGGCGACATCAGCCGCAGGATGTACGTACCCTTTCACGATGACGGAATCATCAGCCAGTTTGAGGGCTACGACAAGTTGCGCGAACTCGATTGGCAGGACTACCGAACCCGGTACGGCAATATCCAGCGCCTCGACCTCATTCTCGAGGCGGAGAACGACAGCCCCAACCACTACAAGCTTTCGAAACAGGCCGATGTATTGATGTTGTTCTATCTGTTTTCCGCAGAGGAACTCGGGGAGCTGTTCACGCGCATGGGCTATCCGTTCGAGTACGAGACGATCCCGAAAAACGTCACCTACTATGCCGCACGCTCGTCCCACGGCTCCACGCTATGCCGTGTGGTGTATGCCTGGATCCTGGCTCGTTCCGACCGGCCACGGGCGATGAATTTCTTCGCCGAGGCACTGCAAAGCGACGTGGCCGACATCCAGCAGGGCACCACTTCGGAAGGGGTGCACCTAGGAGCCATGGCAGGCACCGTCGACCTGATACAGCGCGTCTGCACCGGGATCGAAGTGAAGGGTGACGTTCTGCGGCTCAATCCAGAATTGCCGGAGGAAATGGAACGCCTCGATATGCGTATCCGCTATCGAGGGCATTCGATCGATCTGCGGCTTAAGCGCGACTCCATCACGGTCCGCGGGCGTGATCGCGAGGTGGCGCCGATTTCCTTGTGCGTCGAAGGCAAGGTCTACGAATTCGTTGGCGGCAGCACCCGCGTGTTCCAATTGAATGACGAGGCAACGAAACGCGCAATTCTCCAGAAGGAGTCAGCGCATGCAAGCGGGGGATGTCATGACCCCCGGGGGGGGCACGGTGAAGTCCTGCCAAACAGTGTCGGAAATCGCAAAACGCCTCGCAGGTCGCCAGGATGAGCTGCGTGCCGGAGGACAAAATAAGGATGGGGGATGGGATATAGGCGGTACAGCGATCAGCATTCTACCGATAGTTGTTCTTGTGCTCGCCGCTTTACCTGATGTTCAATGCGGGCACTGAGGCGGCCACCTCAAAAGATGGAGGAGTGTCTCGTCGTTATTAAGGCCCTGCAACGGTTATTCGCGGTATCTGAGCATGTGGATTCCAGGGAATTCGNNGCGGAAGGAGTTGTTGGCTCTCGAATGGATTCCACGCATATCGTCCGCCGAACGCACGCGCTATGAAGAGATGGGGCAGATGCAGGAGGTACCAGACTTCCTGATTACTGAACGCGATCCCAAGGGAGACACCATCCCTGCCGGGGTTCGACAAACTTATTATCATGTCTTCTATGTCGAACCACGGGAAGGAAACGAAAGAGCGATCGGCTATGACCTGGGATCTGATCCAATACGCAGGGCTGCGCTCGAACGAGCTAGGGATACCGGAGCACCATCAGTTACTGAGCGGATCAGGCTGGTGCAGGAACCGGGAGAACAGTTTGGTTTTCTCGTTTTCCTCCCTGTCTACCGGAAGGAAATGCCGACCGAGACAGTCGAACAACGAAGGGCAGCGCTCGAAGGGTTCACCTTGGGGGTCTTTCGTGCAGGCAACGTCATGGGGGCCGCTCTGGAAAGTACCGAGCCACTTGGGCTCCCGTTTGACCTTCTCGACCTTTCAGCAACGGCAGAACGACACCTCCTCCATCACTGGTCAGCGCGACTCGACACGAAAGATTCGAGGATGTCGCGTTTTTTCCCAATTCCGCCACGGTATTTAGGGCAGTTCGCCTTTGCAGGCCGCGAATGGGGAGTGGAGATCACAGCAAGCCAGGCTTATATGGAGCGGCATTACCTCTTTGCCTGCTGGCTCGTCCTGCCTATCGGTTTTTTGCTGACTCTCGTTCTAACCTTCTACCTCAGGGCGATCCTTGGACAACGAGTCCGGCTTGAACGCGCCGTGCTGGAACGCACATCTGAACTGGGGGAAAGCGAGCAGCGTTTCCGGACGATTTTCGACTCCGTCAATGACGCTGTTCTTGTTCTTGACTTGCCAACGGGTGCCATTTTTGATGTCAACCGGTGTATGTGCGAGTGGTACGGCTACACTCGCGATGAGGCTTGCCAGCTCGATATCTCTGCTTTGGCTACAGGGGAGTCACCCTTTTCCCGGCAGGACATCTTGCAGTGGATGGAAAAGGCTGCCAGAGGTGAACCTCAAGTCTTCGACTGGCACGCCAAAGACAAAGCGGGACGTTTCTTTTGGATGGAACTGAACTTACGGCGTACTACTGTCGCTGGTAAGGAACGCTTGCTGGTCACGGCACGCGACATCACTGCACGCAAACAGGCTGCAGAAGCATTAGAGCAGAGCGAAGAAAAATATCGGTTCGTAGTCACTACTGTCCGGTTAATTTCCAAATAATTTCAGTTGGTTCCAAGGGTGCTGTGTCTCGGAAGGTTGCTTGAGAGCCTCGGAAACCAGCGATATGATTGATTTTTTCTCAAATATGTTGACTTCTAGAATTTGTAGGAGAGTGTAGAGCGAGCATTGAATGCCTAGCCGTTTTTTCGCGATGGCCACGAGCAGGTAAATGCACAACCCGACCCATATCTGGCTCTTCACTGCGTTCATGGAAGTGCCATAAAACGACTTGATCCGCAGGTGCTGCTTGATCCACTTAAAAAAAAGCTCCACTCCCCAGCGCTGTTTGTAAATGTCGGCAACCGTTTTTGCCGGGATGTCAAAATTGTTCGTGAGAAACACCAGATGTTTCTTTCGTTCTTTGTCAACATAACTGACTCGGCGCAAGCGCTCCGGGTATGCCTTTTGGGATTTCTGCGTTACCAGTGCAATCACCTGGTCGGCCCTGATGCCTGCTTCTTTATCTTTCGGTGAAGAGTAAAGCCGCTTAAATTTCAGATTCTCTTTTGCCCGAATGACGAAGAAGGCACCCTGTTTATGTATGGCGTACAACCTGGCGAAGTCGACATAGCCGCGATCCATCGTGTATATGGCGTCTTCGCTGACTGGCAACTCATCGAGCATCTTGACATCAGCAACCTTGCCGGTTGTAACCACAACGAACGTTGGAATCGAGCCTCGCAGATCAATTAACGTGTGCATCTTAACTGCCGCCTTCGTTTTCCGAAATTCGGCCCATGGAAACAGGGAAAGGCACAGATCGAGCGTTGTTGAATCGAAGGCATACAGCGGCTGCTTCAGCTCGACAGCAAGAGGCTCATCCTGGTAAAGTCCTTGAGCGATGCCGATGAGCACGTGACCAAAGTCCTGGAAAATGCGGTAATCGCGCCGTTCATTCGCATCGGCAAGAGTCGTTCGGGAAACTGACCCGCGAAATCCGACATGGTGGAGTTTGTCCCGATGAGAATTCAGGCATGTTTCAATATCCCGCAAACTTTCGCGTCCCGAAATCTGGGCATATGCCAGACAAAGGAACTGATCGAACGTAGTAAAGGATTTGACCCAATGCTCCCCTCTATATCTACGAACGCAGAGATTAAAGTTATGCCGGGGGAGAAACTGAAGCAATTGCCTAAAAACGTTTTTGCCAGAATTCATGGATACCCTCCCAAAGTACTGGGCAGGGTACCACCAGTCGAAATTCAAATCGAAAACGAAAAATTATGTCAAAGAACAAGTAAAATCACCTAGTTGCAGCTAAAGATCAAATTTTTACCGGACAGTAGTGGT
>JBEKXG010000531.1:0-3960 GCA_049512295.1 Syntrophobacteraceae bacterium | reverse complement strand
CTTTTGATCGGATCCGTCTACGATGAACAGGAAGTATGGTCCTGCACGACCTGCGGCGCCTGCGAAGAGGAATGTCCGCTGGGCATCGAATACATCGATAAGATCGTGGACCTGAGGCGAGCGATGGTTGATGACGGCATGGTGCCTCAGTCCCTTCAGAAACCTCTGAGCGCCCTCGAAAAGCGAGGAAACCCCTGGGGCAAAGTGGAGAGGAAGCGCGCCGAATGGACCACCGGACTGCCGGCCGGCTGCAATGTAAAGCTTGCTGACAGGGGCGAGCCGATTGAAGCGCTGTACTTCGTCGACAGCGTATCTTCATACGACGACCGCATGCAGTTTATTGCCCGGGCTACCGCGAGAATCCTGTGCGCCGCCCGCGTTGACTTCGGCATCCTGGGAAAAGATGAGAGGGACAGCGGTCACGAAGTCCGCCGCTTCGGCGAGGAGATGCTCTTCCAGAGCCTCAAAGAGCAGAACACGGAGGCGATCCTAGCATCCGGGGCCACGCGCATCGTCACCGCGGACCCGCATGCCTACAACGCTCTTAAGAAGGACTACAGCGGACTGCCTCGGGTCGAGCATATCAGTGAGGTCATTGTGGACAGCCTCCGAAGCGGAGCCGTCAAGCTCAGGCCGGTCGAGGACGGCTCCAAAACCTACGTCTATCATGACCCCTGCTATTTGGGGCGTCATAACGGACTCTACGATCCCCCCAGGCAAGTCATTCGCGACATTCCTGGAATCCGTCTGGTGGAGATGGAAGGCGATTGCCGGGACCGCTCGTTCTGTTGCGGGGGTGGAGGGCTCATGCTCTTCTACGAACCGGAAGAACAACAGCGCATGGGGGTGCTTCGAGTTCAGATGGCGAGGAAGGCACATGCGAACGTCATAGTTACGGCCTGTCCTTTCTGCCTTGCAAACATCGAAGACGCAATAAAGGTAGCCGATCTGGAAGGCAAGCTCGAGGCAATAGATCTTTGCGAACTGATCGATCGTCACATCGAACCGCGGAAAAGCGAGCAGTGAAAAGCGAGCGGTATCAGTATAGTTGCTGATTCCGGATTCGCAATTCCGCAGTGCACCGTTTGCCACCGGCAATTCAGGAGGATGAACATGGAGATTCTGGTGTGCGTCAAAAGGGTCCCCGATTCGGCTGAAAACGAGATCGAGATCAATAGAGATGGATCCGACATAAAAAGGAACGACCTTGTCTATTCGGTAAACGAGTGGGACAACTACGCAGTCGAGGAGGCAATCAGGATCGCCGCCCGTGTTGGAGGCTCGGTGACGGTTGTCTCCATCGGTGATGAAGATATTGAGGAAGTGGTTCGACGCGAGATGGCCATGGGAGCCAACCAGGGGCTTCTTCTTATCGATGAGGCCTTTGAGGGGTCCGACGGCAGAGGGATTGCCGCCATCCTGAAAGCGGCAGTTCAGAAGGGCAAATACGACCTGGTCTTTACCGGCGCTCAGGCTGACGATCAGGCAGCCCAGGTGGGCGGTATGCTCGCTGCCATGCTGGACTGGCCATACGCCTCGCTGGTCACCAGTATCGAGATCTCAGATGGGAGGAACCTGATAGTTGCGCGGGAAATCGAGGGCGGCAACCAGGAAGTCAACGAGATAGAGCTCCCCTGCGTCCTTTCCGTTCAGACCGGTATAAACGAACCACGGTACGTGGGCATCCGCGGTATCCGCAAGGTTGCGTCCGTTGAAATACCGGTCCTCGGTGCTTCCGATCTTGGGGTGGACCCATCGTCAGTGGGCAAAGCCGGAGCCAGGGTGAGGCTCCTTGACTATTTCGTCCCGCCCGGGGGTGCCGGAGCTGAAATTCTGCAGGGAAGCACCGATGAGATCATAGTCCAGTTGATCAACCTTTTGAAAGCCAATGGAGGAATCAAGTAATGGCTGCACAGGTTTTCGCCTTTATAGCTCATAGTGACGGGAAAGCGGATGACTCCGCTTTGGAGATGATTCCCGCCGCAGGAAAGATTATCACTGGAACCTCGCCGACAGCCATTGTCCCAGGCTCCGGAGCATCGCTCGATGCAGTCTGCCGGGAGATGGCCCTCTCCTACAAAGAGGTCTGGAAGTTCGACGGGGATGAGCTCTCCTATCCTAATGCCGAGCTGATAAGGCCGCTCCTCGTGAGCGTCCTTCCAAAGGGGTCCATTGTCCTGCTGCCCCACAACACCTTCGGCATGGATCTCGGTCCCGGCCTCTCCATCAAGTTGGACGCTTCCTACGTGCCAGATGTCGTAGCCATCGAGGGGCAGGACGGGAAGAGCATCAAAGTTGTCCGGCAGGAGTATAACGGACAGGTCTGCACTCACCTTGCCTGTGACATAAGCAATGGTGCGGTCATCACGGTACGCAGCGGCGCCTTTGCCCCCGATGAGACCAGATCAGGGGGTGGAGGGCAAATCATTGACAGGTCTTCCGATGCTGCAAATCTTTCTGCACGCCGGAGGTTTCTTGAAGTCATCGAGGCGGAAGCCGGCGAGGTCGACATCACCAAGGAGGATATCCTCGTCTCCGTGGGCCGGGGCATCGGTGACAAGGAGAACATCCCCATCGTGGAGGAACTGGCACAGGCTATCGGAGGGGTGGTGTCCTGCTCGCGTCCGGTAGCGGATGCAAAGTGGCTGGAGAAATCGCGGCAGGTCGGTACTTCCGGCAAGACCGTCAAGCCCAAAGTCTACATGGCCCTGGGGATCAGCGGGGCTTTCCAGCACCTTGGAGGGCTCAAAGGAAATCCCTTCATCGTGGCTGTCAACAAGAACCCGAAAGCGCCCATCTTTCAGGTGGCCAGCGTCGGAGTCGTTGGGGACCTGCTGGAGCTGGTTCCGGCACTTACCGAAAAGATTAAAGAGAGTAAGTAGAAGGATATCGGCAGTGTACGTGGGTTATAGGTCCGTTTTTCAAGCCCGAACCAACACGCATCCATATGTCGAAGGTGGGATACGGGAATTTCTGAAAGGATGAGATACATAACATGGAATCTGACTTGAACGGTAAGCTACGCAAATCTGTCTGCCAAATCTATGATTACATCCGGGAAAACTTGTATTTGAACCGCTCGGACATGGAAATCAAAGAGCAGCATTTCAACGCCGCCTTGCTCCTCAGTGTCTTCACCGGGATACTGGGATCCAAAGAACTCATCATCGGCGAACCAGGCTTGGGTAAGACGACCTCCGCCGAGTATGTATGCACCCTTCTGTATGGTATGCCGCTTGGGACAATCTGGGCCAGCGAGGTTTCCGGACATCCGGAGCAAACAGAGGAAAAAATCATTGGGCGGCCTGACTTGGGAAAGCTCAACCAGGGTGAGGAAGTGGTGGTGTGGTCTCACTTTGCCCTCGTTCCCACGAAGATCGTCGATGAAATCAACCGCCTTCCGGAAACAAAACAAAGCATGATTCTAGATGGCGTGGATCGCGGCAACTGGAGCTATCTCAACGAAGCCATCAGCAACCGCGAATACTGCCTGTTCGCTACCTGCAATTATGAAGACCGGGGAACCCATACCATCATCACCCCTCTCATGGATCGTTTTGACGTCATGGTGGAATCCAAGCATCCGGGGGCGAATTTGGCATTCCTCATAGGAACGAGGGGGGTCAACGGTGCACGTTTGCGCCACGAGCAACTGGAGCAGGAATTTCACGAGCTTCTCAATGCAAGAATGTCTGTCCCGTTAATATTGGAGCGGATGGAGGACTTGGCAAAGAGTTACCGTAAGGCCCTGGCGGAAGAATACGGTATTCCCGTCCTCTCCCGGCACGAGCGTGGCCTCATTTACAAACAAATAAGGGAAATCCCCATTGATTTGGATGCGAATGCCTTTCTGCGGCTGGTTTTATCAGAACTCTCCTTTTGCTATCGTTTTGGACAGAAACGATCTCAAGAAGATTGTGAGGATGGCTGCCATTTCACGGGCTATCTCTGCCATGAGGT
>JBEKXG010000530.1:0-4555 GCA_049512295.1 Syntrophobacteraceae bacterium | reverse complement strand
GGCTTGTCAAGGCTATGCAGTATTGCCTCGACCAACCGGATCCGCTCAACAGGTTCGAGTTCGATAGCTTTCTTAGCAAGCTGGCTTACTGATTCCATATTATTCTCCAACTCCAACTTTTTCAAAACGCCCGATCCGGAGGCATAACATTCACACGTTAATTGTCGCATATTATTGCTCCCAAGAGCAAGCGTGCGATTAACCGAATGGTTCTCAGGCATCAAAAGATATTGCCAGGGGCGAGGGATAAGGGGTAGTGCTGAAAGTAAAAGTAAAATGGCAAAAGAGACAGTGCGGATATCTGAAAGAACTTGGAAAAAATCAGGCCGAACGGTCTCATGATCTTGCCGACTTCACGATTTTGCCGAATGAGTGGAGATCCACTCTGAACAATTGCCCTTCTTTTCCTGAGAGCGGACGCAATAGTCCAGCGTTCTCGCCAGGGTAAGACAAGAACCCGGAAGCGGCGCAGGGCAATCTTAACAGCCTGCCAGTTTCGAAAGAGTCCAGTTTGGGGCGATTCGGTAAAGAAATAATTCGAAAACAGCGAATATCTTGGCGCCCCAATTTCTCAAGGCCAAGGAGAGATACGGAAAACAATGCCTGCCTCTCTAATGAACCTTTAAGACTGCATGAAAAGCAGCTTCCAGATGAAGAACGCAGAAATCAGATAGGAGTGTAGCGAGTTGGCTGCATTGTCTTGTTCGCTTTCTTCTTTCAATTCCTCACACGGAATAGCCGATAATCCGGTTCTGGAAACTCTTTCGTTTCCGGCGGCAGAACCCGGGCACCAAGGGGGGTGAAAATGATCATATCAAGGAGTTGAAGCCGAAAAGCTTCAAACTCATCGAATTGACATACCGAAAGACTCACACTGTTCACCCAGTCTTCAACGCTGATTCCGTGACGAAACTTAGAGAATAGCCCAAGATGGTTTGTGTAAATGAAAAACCACCACTCCATTCCCCTACATGGACGGCGGGCAAACCTTCGAGCCGAGTCGAATTTCGTACTGCGGGCGTCGTCCGGTGAATCCAACGCTACAACCTCAAGACCCATCTTTACCAGCATCCTGCATACAGCAACCGGCTCAGTAGGCTCGGCAAGAATGCGCATTTGAGATATTTTCCCTTGGACTATCGCTTCCTCGATGTCAAGGCTTGCCGGGTCAATCCCAATTTGGCCAGGGTTGATGCTACCCCGTATCATTCCCAAGCGCGTTGCCATTTTGGGCGCACGCCCTTTTTTTGTCGGGATGCCAAGAAACACCCGAAATGGTAAGAATGGGAAACTGCTAAGTGCAAGCCTTTCAACGTTGTCACCAAAATACTGATTGCATTGGCTACAGACAAGGCCATCCGGGAGACAAGCCCATTTCTCACCTCCAAGCGAAGCCGGGAGAACATGGCTTACGGTTGCACCAACTGCGGGCTTACGGCAGAATATGCAGGTCATGTTCTTCTCCTGTGTCGAAGACCGTCCGTCAGAGTGCATAATGACAATGATCGCAATATGTGCAAGTCTAAGGTTAAAGCCGGCGAAGATAAACCGACGTGGCAGAGGTGATGTGATCCACTGCAGCGCATCGAATGTTCTTTCGAAAAGTGTACCCGATAGCTCTCCACCTGAAATTTGGACTCATGCTTTAAGAGACGATCGGGATCGAAACTCTAAAACTGCTCCCCTGCCCGGGGGTGCTTTCCATCTGGATGGTTCCGCCGTGAGCGGCGGCAATCGACCGGGCGATAGATAGCCCCAGACCGGTTCCCCGATATGCCAGGGAGCGGGCTTGCGAAGTGCGGTAAAAGGCTTGAAAAATGTGCTCCCGCTCTTCAATGGGTATTCCGATTCCGGTATCGGAAACGAGAATGGATGCCCATTTGTTTTCTCGCGCCAGCTCGAGGGTTACACGGCCTTCTGCCCCGGTGTATTTTATTGCGTTGTCCACGAGGTTGGATGTCATGCGCTGCAAGCGTTCGCGATCTCCTTGAATGCGAAGCGGTTCTGTTGAACCGAGCTGAAGTTCTATGCCATGCGAGTCTGCCAGCGGCTTGAGCCGGAGGTAGACCTCTTCGAGCACCTGTGCCAGGTCTACCTCCTGCCGGTCCATTTTCAGTACCCCCGCTTCGGCGCGAGCCAGGATCAGCAGGCCTTCCACCAGGTGAGCGATCCTGTCGACCTCTTCCAGGGCGCTCTCCAGGGTCGCCCGGTATTCCTCCTGCGTTCTTGCCGAACGCAGAGCAACCTCCAGTTCACCTTTCAAGATGGTGAGGGGAGTCTGAAGTTCATGGGAGGCATCGGCACTGAACCGGCGGACCTGGCCGAATGCAGCATCCAGGCGGGTGAGCATCTGGTTCAAGGTTTTGGCCAGATTGTCCAGTTCATCGCCTGTTCCTGTCTCATCCACTCGTTGGCTAAGGTGCTCGGCGCCTATCCGGCGGGCAGCGGCTGTCATCCGGTCCACGGGCTTCAACGCCCGATGGGCCAGGAGCCACCCACCGGATGCGGCCAGCAGCAGGCCGAGAGGGAGCACCCCCGCCATTATCAGAAGGAACCGAAGACGGGTTTCATCGACACTCTCAAGGGACATTCCAACCTGGATCATGTTGATCACCCGGCTGGACTCAATTACGGGCATGGTCAGCAACCGCACGGGATACTCTCCGAGACCTTCCACCGTCTCAAAAGAAGATAGACCCCGCATTGCGTTATCGAGCGCTTTCCTGCTTAAAGGCAGCTTCCCGGTGGAAGGCAAAGACCGGTGTTCGTCACGGTTGCCCGATGGGTCACGCATCTGAAAATAATGATCCCATGGCGAAAGACCGAAAAAACGGCGGAAAGCCTGATCGATTTCAGAGGGGAGAAATGTCGTGGATCTGTTTTGATCCCGTTCGATCAATGCTCTGGCAACACTGTCGAGTGAGGTGTCCATCTCGTGGGAAAGGCTGTACGACAGAAGTCCGTATGCCGCCCCTCCCACAATGAGCAGAGTAACGGTCAAAAGGCTCGTGTACCAAATGGTCAGACGTGTCCGGATGGACCTGATATGCAAGGATCACTCCTCTTTTAACACATAGCCGGCCCCGCGAACCGTGTGGATGAGCTTATGCTCGCGATCTGAGTCGATCTTCCTGCGAAGATAGTTCACGTATACGTCGATGATGTTGGTCATCGAGTCGAAGTTGTAGTCCCAGACGTGGCTGGCTATCATGGCCCTGGTGAGTACCCGCCCGGGATTTCGGATGAAATAATCAAGCAGAGCATACTCCTTGGCGGTCAGGTCGATCTTCTTGAGGCCTCGGAAAACCATGTGACGAGCGGGGTCGACAGTGAGATCGGCAAACCGGAGCAACGGAAGTTTTGCCTCGGTTTGCCGTCTGAGCAGCGCCCGAATCCTGGCGACAAGTTCCTGGAAGGCGAATGGTTTGGTCAGATAGTCGTCAGCGCCCGCATCCAGACCAAGGACCTTGTCTTCAATGTTGGCTCTCACCGTGAGCAGCAGCACCGGGGTCGAAACTCTTCGCCTGCGCAGTTCATGCAGAACGCTCAGCCCATCCATGCCGGGCAGGTTAATATCCAGAACGATCAGATCGTGGACCCGATCCATGGCCATTTGAAGGCCGGTTTTTCCGTCTAAGGCCGCATCCACCGCGTAGCCTTCTTCCTCCAGGCCCTTCCTGATAAAGCTGGATACCTTTCTTTCATCTTCCACAACCAGAAGCCGCATTGGTTTTCCACTTCCTCTCGATAAACCATTTCAGAAGCATCCGGAACGGATAACCGGCCTCAACTTCGGAACTCCCCGAGGATCGTCTGGGACCTCCCGGGAAAAACCGTGCCAGTGCTTAATTGCAAAAGGCGTAACAAATTCGCGTTCGTCACCCCGGCAGAGTTTCTGAGCCGGGGTCCAGAGGTTTTCCTGAGATGGCAAGAGAGCTGGATTCCGGCTTAAGACATGCCGGAATGACGAAATTTGAGTGTCCCTGTAAACGTTACGCACGTTTACGCAAGTAAGTACTAGTAAGCGAATTCGATCCGCTTATCCACGTTTTCTACGACCTGGACTCCCAGTTTTTTCATCTCATCTGCGGCGCGCTTGCTGACCGTTCCGGTAACCCAGACTTCGTATTTCTTAACGCCTGGATTGGAAGCCTTGTATTTGCCAAACGCATCGGGGATCCGCTGGCTGGCGCGTTCCGTCCAGACCCCATGATCCAATGGGAATGGAACCAGGACGACCCCGTTGGCGGCTTTGGCAAAAACGACCGGCCCGCGCCCGCTGATTTCACGAATTGGCGCTGCCTTCAACTGGTAGCCTTTCATGGTTTCTGCCATATTCTGAAAAAAGTTGGCGGTTTCCTCATCGTCTGCCAGGAGGGCCACCTGTATGAACGAATCGCGCCCCTTCGCTCCGGACAAAGACTCCAGCGAACTGACGATAATCGTGGCGTGGGTGGGGGAGTAGGACGGATGATCCAGAAATTTTGCGACTAGATCGGACGGGACGCCCATGGCCTGCAGTTTTTCCTGGTTTATCTGGCGAAGCCTTTGAGGC
>JBEKXG010000529.1:0-3981 GCA_049512295.1 Syntrophobacteraceae bacterium | reverse complement strand
CGAAGACGGGCAGGTCACAATCGCCAGGGCCGCAATCGCCCTGACCTACCCGGCAAGGTTCATGCTCGTCGGCGCGATGAACCCGTGCCCGTGCGGCTATTCGGGCGACCCGGTGAGGCCGTGCTCCTGCCCGCCAAGGGCCGTAATGAAATACCGGAGCAGGATTTCGGGACCGATCCTCGACCGGATCGGCCTGCAGACTTAAGTTACTATTTTCGTCTTCGTTTCGAGACAGCAATTCAAAAGAAGATAGATCTGTAAAAGTATGTCCATCCTCTCACTGCAACCTACTTCTTACGGTTCTTGGAGCGATCCCGTCCAAGTTTCAAAAAACTGGTTGCCATTTTCCTTCTGAGTATAAAAAATCGTATAGGTAAGGTATTTCGTGCCTATGAACCCGTTCGATCTGCCTTGAGTATATCTCCTCCGCCACGTTCCGGTGTTAAAATAGACCTGATCTATATCGCTTGACGTGACCCGGATGGGTACTTCCAGCGCATTGTGCGTGTGTCCCATTGCAACGTAATTGTAGTCGGAAGTATGAGTCAGGAAATCCTGCGCCGCGTTGATCAAAGCCTCATCCGCCTTGCCCGGTTCGACCTTATCAGACGACCCGAAAATCCCATCGAATACTTTAACCAGAGCCTCTGCAGACCCAATGTTGAACCGTTTGAACATTTCAATGGCGGTCTGAAGCATATCGCTGGAATCTGAGGCGAATGGATTCAGAGAGCGATGCCTTTTATACCACCTCTTGACCATATCCAGATTGTTGAAGTTTTGAGCGATGTCCTCGACTGCCTTGTTGATCTCATTCCGGATGTCCGGATTCTCTTGAACCTGATAGAAGAGCCAGTGCAAAACAGCCGAAATCGGTCTTACGTTGTCAATTTCCTGTAGATTGCGCTCAAGGGCTGTGAGTTGGTCTGGTTGAAACGGAGGAGTCATCTGCTTCACATAATTCATGATCGTATATGGCAAGGCGGCGACAAGTTCCGTAGTAATAGGATCTCCTATGGGAACTTGGGCATAGTCGGCATCCGTGTAATGGGTTGTCCCTTCGTAATTCCACTGGTCGAACTCATGTCCGTGCCGTGCAAGGACGCCGTACTTGTTGCCATAATTTAGGTCATCGTATAAATGCGGAAACGGAGCAGTCCCAGCAGGCATTCCGAGACTAGTCCGGACCTTAACCTTAAGACTGTCGAAGAGGTTGCAAAGTCTGTCATGATTGCCAGGAATATAGACTTTCTCAACTTCTAATGGCGAGCCGCACGCTTCCGTCAGGTCTTGGAATATGCTGAAGGTGGCTGAATTGTTTTGCAGGATTTTATCCATTATCTTATTAGCGTGACCTTCGACCGCACTCACGTTGGTCCCCCACGGTCTCTCAGCTTGCGGGACGTCAAGCCAGTAGGTCGTTCTGAGCAGATCGAAAACATCTCCCAGGAAAACGATCCGCACTTCCTCCGGCTGGTCGCAGGACTTACAGATGTCCTCGAAAGCCCCTTTGAAAGCTTTGGCCGGTATATTATGTTCCCCAGCCGTTTCATCGATAAAATGTAAATCGCTAATGAAAACCAGCATGGCCGACCTCCGTGATCTGGGTTATTAATATCCTAATGCCTCATCAACCGTTCCTCCTTTAAGTAGGCGCGTCAAGCCATTATACAAACCCTCGTCTTTCACTATATAGAATGTGCCTCCCCGACCGTTTTGGTGACTTTCACAGTCCCCTTTGTTCTCCAAGGTACCTTGCTGGTTCAAATCACCGAAGATAGCATACCGGAATAATGCATCAACTTCTGCGCTCGGCATCGAAAATACACGTTGGGATCGGATTCCTGCCTGAAAAACCTCCGCGCGGCACTTCTGAAACCCCCAACACCATATGATTTCCCAATAAAATATTCAAGTGAAACGTCAATGAGACTGATTTTTGCAGTTTTAGGACACACCCCCTCCCCGCAGTTGGTGCACTCGTTTGCCACTGGATGACAGGTTCAAGCGAACAGGATGCCATAATAACGGGCAAGGGGAAAGGCCGACGCAACGTGGACATACCACTTCCTCGCATGGTAGACGACTCTGGCCCCAACCTCTACAAGCCGCCTGATTATCGACTCCATGGATGGCTTGACGCTCTCACCCAAGAACGCCGTGTCCCGAATCATGTGGAGCAGATTGCAGGCAAGGTATCCTACAAGAAGTCTTGCCTGATTGGTTGCGAAGCGATGACAGCTCGCCAAGTCCCTGACTTGATTTACTATTTCAAGTCTTTGGTAGCGACTCAACAATCCTTACATATTCCCCCAAATAGTCGAAGTTAACTGGCTGCGCAAGTGGGCTACCGCCATCAAGGTTATGCCCTATTTCATCGGTATGGTCAGTGGGCCAAACTACGGCTTCATCTCTATTTCCACGTATAGCCGAGCCAACGGACACCAAACCATCATTTTCCTCACCATCTCCTGTAACGTGCTTGATACGTGAGTGCGGAAGCAGAAGGATCCCACAAGTAGGTAATCCAGCTTCGCGACCCTTGCCTGCTATATAACTATATTGAACACCATCCCGATCAGGGTATTCTTTATCGAATGTTTTCGCGCGGTCGGTAGTCAGGTCGTTTAACCCGCTGATTGGGATCCCCAAAGTTTCAATTATCCGACGGAGCAATTTCTCACTGTGAAGAGAGGACATGAGCAAATCGGCAATCGGTGAGCCTCCGTGGGGAGTGCCAATAGTAGTTAAAGAGCGAATTTGGGCTGCAATCCCTCCAATGTCTTTAGAAATCACATGGCGAGCATCAAGGCCACCCATACTATGTGCAATAATGTGGACTTTCTCTTTCGGATCGAGCAAGTCCTTGCCAATAGCATCATTGATCTGCCCACCCAACTGTTCACCGCGCTCCTTGATGCTCGCCGCTGCGGCAACTTGTGGAACGAATACCTTGATAGAAGGGAAAACCAGTTCAAGCCTTTCTTTAACGCCATTAAAATATTCAACCCCCAAAAATTTAGAAAAACCGAGAAAACCGTGAGCGAGGACTATGTTCATTAGTCACTCCTTTGATGAATTAATCCACACAATTCAGAAGCAATTTGTTCCATAGTTCAAATAGAACCCAGTTGACGCACCAACTACTATATTACATTGGTGATCACTTGTTCAACTGTTCAACCATCTCTCCTATCCTCATTTTGCAAGATGATATAGCGGAGGCAATCCACCAACTTTTCAAGAACCGGGCTGGCCTTGCTGGCATCGATGTTATCACTCGCTGTTTCCAAATTCGTCAAAATACTCGTCTCGGCCCCCAAATGCATGTCCGAGAGACAAACATAGCGAATATCAGGCATATTTTTTCTCCTTTTTTCCATAGGTTCATGGCTGACCTTCAAGGATTGAGAGCAGGACTTGCGTCTGGTAGTGAAAACATTTTATGCCTGAGCCATTGTAGCGCCGAGCAGCGTAAGGCCAGACGCAAAGAATGTCCTTACGAACCACAACTCCGATATGGATTGTGTTCTGATGCACAGGCGTCGGCTCGTAGTTCGAAGGATATTTAGCAAAATCGGGGTCCTCCAGCATCTCGGCAAGGCAGACCGATTCAGTCGTTCTTCAGGAGGTCCGTCAAAACGGTCAAAACGGGGTCTGACCAACTTAAGTAACTGTGATTATAGAAATACTCAAAAAGTCGTGCGAGGTAAGTATCTGCAATTACTGACTCAACGATTCCATTTAGAACCCGATTTCTTGCCCTTTGCCGTCACGAACAGATGCGCAACGTCAAAGAGATTGTACGGGAGCATTACCAGTTTTAGCGGACGGAATGCTCACCGGCCAAGGGCAAACATGATTGCTTATAAAGCCCGAATACATGATCATACGTACCATTGTAGATTGCGCACCGGATGCCGAGCATAAGATTGCCTGTGGCTTTTACCCACCATGCGCCGGAACGCTTCATGCGTGTGT
>JBEKXG010000528.1:0-4000 GCA_049512295.1 Syntrophobacteraceae bacterium | reverse complement strand
TAAACAGGGTCACCTAAGACGTCAGGGTCGACTGACTGGATGTCGTTGACAAATCGCGCCAGCGTTCCTTCCTCAAAGATCGACTCGCGGGGATAAATCCTGATAAGGTATTGATCCCCCTGGAGAAACTGGTCTCTGAGTTTAGGGGGAATATCCTTGACGGTCATGGGAGAAGCGGAAGAGCTCTCCTTGATAAGGGTCCACTGGTCCACGATGTCTGCGTAGAAGCGCAGGCGGTATTCCGTAAGCCTCTGGAGCGCCGCGGGTGAATCGTCGAGCGTTTGAGCGATCTTGTCAATCGATTCCTTGACTTTCACCATCTGCCCTACCAGAGGCTTGGAAGCTCCCCATTTCTCAGCCTGCTGGTCCTGCATCTTGAACCTGATTCTCTGAAGAACCTCGATCAAATCGGCCTTGTAGGATGAACAGGCGTCCTGGTCAGCAATTGCGTCCAAATTGCCATAGCCCGGCTCTGTGGGTAAACACGCGACAGACGGGTTCAGGTGGGGAGCCAGAAGAGCAATAGACCTCAAAACCGGTAATTTTTGTTCCTGTTTGCCAGGAAGGAGCGAAAAGACGTTATCCACGTCAGAAACGGTCCGCAGGGCTTTGAATTTCGCCGACTCGCTCCTTGCCTTTTCAGGGGAGTCCATGAGCACTGCCGCCGAAATAATTGAGCGGTCGGAATTTTCGACCAGGACTTTTTCCCAATAGACGGATTCCGCGTCTTTGGACTGGAGGCGCATTGGATTCAGGTCGAACTGCACGCCTGAGGCGGCAAGGGAACCCGCTACACTGAAGATCAGCGCCGCTGCGAGGACGGCTCGTACGCCTGTGTGGCCGAGCCGCAGGAGGTACCTGTTATTGCTCTGAGCGGTTGCACGACTCGAAGCGGGCTTTTGGGCGGCCAGAAAGCAACTCAGTGCGGGCAGCACCGTGAAGTCGGCCAGGATAGTCAGAAGAATTCCCATTCCGGTTATCATGCCGAGTTCCATCAGTCCGCGAAAGCCGGTAAGAATAAAAGGGAGGAAGGAAAATGCGGTGCTCAGGCCCGCCAGCATTATTCCGGGGCCGGACCTGTCCATGACCCTTTTGATGATAGCCGAGCGATTTCCGCCAACGAGATCCCTTTCCTCTTCAAATCTGGCAAACCAGTGGATCGCGTAATCAACCCCGAGACCGCAGAGCATTGGTGCAAAAACAATCGAAAGGATATTCAAATGACCGATGAAAATGGCCGTCCAGCCAAATGTCCAGCACATGGCCACGCCGAGAGATATGAGGATGATCAGTGGATGGCGAAAGCCTCGAAGAAACAGCACCATTATCAGCATGACCCCCAGCAGCGATACCCAGGTCGCGTGGGTCATGTCCACCATTGCCGTGTGCATTTCATCGTTGTTGAGCGCTTCCTGCCCGGTGACTCCGGCCTCAACGTCACCGAAGGACGATGCCCTGAGTTCACGTATATACTCTCGCAGCCTGTCCTGTGATGCTTGAGTCCTGGATACCTGTCCGGTAACCTTGCTGGGCATGACCGCCGCCATCAGCAACTTCTTTTTGCCTTCCCAAAAGTAGCCCTCTTTTTCGAGGTCCCAGGCCCCGCTTTTGAAAAATGAGGACCAGGGGGAAGCATACGCCGGCGATCCGGAAAGATAGCGCGAAAACCCATCCAGAACCTTTATCAGAAACTCGAGGTCCATCGGCTCGGTATCGGCACTGGACTTCTCCTTGGTCGCCTCATCGTCGAGAAAACCGGTAAAAAACTCGCCGACCATCTTGGACGCCATATCCTGATTTACAAGTCTGAAGAAATTGAGCAGATCCGGGTAGGCGGCCATCTTGGTAACGAGCAGTGAATTCTGTTCGAGCCGGTTCCTGATACGGACGAGTTCGTTTTCATCGAGGTAATAGAGCAGCCATTTTTTGAACTGATCCGGGTTGATTCTGTAAAACACGTCCTGAAAATGTTCGGGGTCAGCGTGGATTTTTGCCACTATGGCGTTCATGAACTCGATGGCGCGGTCCTGGGTGGGGCCCCGAACAACGAGGGCGAACGTGGTTGTGCCGTGAAAATCAAATTGGTCCAACACATGGGACTTGGCTATAAGGGGATGCCTGGTCGAAATGAGCGAGAGTTGATCGGTTCGCACTTCGAGCCGAACAGACGCGACCCAGATCGAAGCGATCACGCTCAGAAGCGCGGCCGCCAGAATAAAACGTGGCCTGGGAAGGACCCAGACCACAAGGTTTTTCAACAATCTGTTAAGAAGATTCATCCTTGACCTGGCTGGAGACTTTTAACAATCTCAGACGACAATCGGACATGCGCTGCTGCACGTTTTTCAGGGCGCATCGGCTCTCTGACCTGTCGCGTAATCCAGACGCGCAAGCCCAACGTGGTAATTATACAACGACCGGAGATATTCCCCCTGGTTTTTCCCGTAGCGGTCTATGGCATCGAACATATCGCGGGCCGTTCCGATCCCCAGATCGAAATTGGAAAAAGCAGCAACAATCCACCGGCGTGAACCAACGGCCGCCTGCTCATAGGCAGCGAAGGATTTCTGGGCTTCAACCGCGTCCTGATAATATTTCACAACCTCGACGGGGATGCTTTTTTCGGCGAGTTCCTGAGTGTTGCGCATCTTCTGGTACTCGGCCCTGGCTTTGTCGAGCTTTCCTTTCCCGATTCCGAAATCCAGATGCCATTGGGCTCCGGCATATAACCCCCCCCAGGCATGATTGAATTCATCGACAATGTAAGTGTTGTCGAATTTTTCACGGCCGGGCGCCTGGGCAAGTGATGCTATTGTGGCGGCAAAAAAGGTGGGATACAGGTCGGCTTTGGCAGCGTCGACCATTTTCCCCCTGGCTTCGGCTCCTTTTTTCACCTGTGTGATCTCGGGTCTTTTTTCAAGTGCCCGCAGCACATATTCCCCTTCAGGCGGGAGGTTCACCGTATTTTTGGGCAGCTCGGCCACCTCGGTCCTGAAGTCTTCGTTTTCCGGCAATCCAATTGCTTTTTTCAGAGCAGCGTAGGCGGTGTGAGATCCCGAATCGGCCTTGGCGGCAAAAGCTCTTACCTCGGCGGAAAAAGCGTCCAGCCGGTAAAGGTCGCTGGGGTCAACATTTTTTGCTTTCAGTTCCAGTAGCCGTTTGATGCGCTTGGCGGCGTCATTTATGTAATCCTGGGCCTCCCTGGCTGCGCTCTTGCCCTGGTCCGCTATCAGATATGCGAAGTAAAGCTCCTTGACGTACAGAACGACCTGGTTTCGCTTCTGTTCCCTGGCGGCGCGCTGAGCTTCCACCCCCAAGGCGGCGGCTTCCTTGCGGTTGGATATCTTCCCGAAAGTATAGAGGGGCTGAGAGATAGCCATATCGAGCCTGCCGAAAATCCCGATGTTTGAAGAATCATGTTGAACGAGCGTCCCCTGGTTGCCTTTCACTGCAACCGTCGGGACTTGAGCATCATTTACCGGGCCTCCTGTCACCGCAAAGTCGAACTGTGGCAGTTGACCGCCCTTGGCCTGTTTAAGCTCGCCCTTGGCCGCAAGGATGTCCTGTTCGGCCATTTTTAGCTCAGGACTGGTCTCCATGGCCATCTCGACAAGTTGCTCAAGACTAAGAACCCTTTGTTGGGCGGCCTGAGCAGGCGCGCAGTTCAACGTGATGGAAAAAAAACAAAGGAGCATCAGCGTAAAGCAGTTTTCGAGAGCGGCCATCTTTTTCATCGCGCAACCCTTCGTGAAATGGATCAAATCCGAACATGGGGAGTTTTTATACAGCACTTGCCGGTGAATTTAAAGGATTAATGTTTTCGGATGGTAAAAGGAGTGAAGTTCCACCATGTTTGTAAGTGAAGTAGTGGTGCAAATTCCTCGTATGACAGACTTACTACATAAAAGAAAAATAAATTAAATACCACTTTGACATAGATTCCCCTGAATAAGTTTTTCGTTCAATTCCATCGAATTACTGAAGCACCTCCGATGGTGAG
>JBEKXG010000527.1:0-4002 GCA_049512295.1 Syntrophobacteraceae bacterium | reverse complement strand
AGACCGGAACAACCTTCGATGAAAATGAAATCAGTCCTTTGTTCAACCATTCGTCATACTTGACCGCTCTTTCCTCCAGGAATTTATCCTTTGCCTTATCCATCCGTTTCGCTCCTCCTCGTATGACAGACTATAAGGGGCAATATTTTTTAGGCGAGCGCATTTATTTTTTATGAAGTGGCGATCACGCTTCGCGGCTCGCGGCAGCGAGCGCCTCTCGGGCACCCGCTACTGGCCCAGCTTGCGGGGTGCCTTGTATCACCGATAAGCCGGCATGCTTTCAATTATACAACAGTTGGCTGAGACTCAGCACCTAAGAGTGTTGACCTTCACCCCGCTGCGCTCCCTTAAATCGATCAGGGCGCAGCCAAAAGTCAAGACTCATCGTGATTTGAGCGCTTTTTTCCGTCACGAAGAGCATGAAGGAGGCACGAAAGGCACGGAAAAAAGCCAAAATCAGATGTGGAGTACCCAGCGTAAAGGTGTGAGGCGGACGCGAAGAGAGCGAGGGCCACGAAGGGCAACACTATGGTGGGATTGAGACTGGTGGCCTCTTGCGTGTTAAGTTGACAAGACCTTAGTTTGAAAGTGAGACTACCCGGTCTTCAAGGATTGATTTTTGTACGCCGCTATCTATGCTGATGTGAGCGTTAATGCGTTCCACTTCCGGGTTTCTTGACAGGAAATCAAGCACGTCCTTCATGCGGAAGTCAGGATTTCCGGGGTAGAGATTATTGAAGATGATGTGGAGCAATTCATAATCTTCGGGATAGTCCATTGTCAATCGCTTCGCGGACAGGTCTTCCCTGAATCTGAGGTGGAAAATCTTAAACGAATCCGGATGTTTCGGGATATGGATCGTAATGTGTTCCCGTTCGGAAAAAAGGATCGCGCTCTGCCAAACCCTTCTCAATGTCTGGTTCGTGAGTATTTCGACATCCTGGCCGGCGGGATAGGTGCGCTGGACGGTATTGGTCGTGTAATCCGCGCCCGATGCGAGATGCAGGCCGATGGCTTCATCGACGATCTCCGGATCGATCATGGGACAGTCCGCCTTGATCCGGACAATGTGGGACGCTCCGAAAAGTCTGGCCGCCTGGTAATGCCGTTCGAGGGGGTCCTCCTCGCAACCGCAATAGACACTTACACCCATGCTCGCGCATAGTTTGACGATGGGCAGGTCTGCCCTGTTGACTGTTGTTGCAACGATAAGTTCGCTGGTCAGTTTGCTCTGACTGACCCTGTGAATCACATGTTCGAGGGCGGTCTTGCCCCCGAGGTCCATGAGCACCTTGGAAGGCAGCCGGGTGGATCTCTTACGGGCCTGTATGATAGTTAAAACCTTGTCTTGCATAATTCCATTCTCCCGGAGAAAAGTGCAGCGCGAAGGCGGTGGGTCTGATGGACCAAGGCTGCAACGCCCGAAGGCTCATTTGATTTATCGGCCGATCGGAAATCGGACTTTAGTGCAATTGAGATGAAGAAGCATATCCGAAAATATTACGAGCAGTTGTATCAGGGGAAAAAGGGCGCCAAGGTGCGCGGATCGGCAGGCAGATCCCTGGCCCTTGAACTTGATTATCCCGCCGGGTTAATTGACTTCATCCCGGAGGAGATATGGGAAGATTTTTTGCCATGCGGAAACGTATTGCCCTATATCAATCCGAAATCGGGTGACAGGTTGCTTAATCTTGGCTGCGGGGCCGGGGTCGATTCAATTGTCCTGAAGCTTTCTGCCTGCGCCGACCTTACAATAGTAAATCTGGATTCGGCGCTCCCTGTGCTGATAAAGGCCTGCGGCCTGGCAGGACGGTTTTTCCCGGACCTCGGGTTTGAATTCATCTGCGCCGATGGGTGCGGCCTTCCGTTGGGGCCGGGTTCGTTTGACTGGATAATTCTTAACGGCGTGTTCAATCTCTTTCCGGAGAAAGGCGAACTGATCGCCGAGGTTTACCGCGTGCTGAAGCTGGGCGGGGTCGTGGCGGGGGCCGACCTGTGCCGGAGGGTAATTCTTCCGGATTACTTTGCCTCAGAGCCGGACGCATGGGCGTGGTGCATGAGCGGGGCTCTGTCGCAGGATGAATTGAGCGCCGCCTTCGAGGCCGGCGGATTCACTAAACTCGATCTGGTCCGGGAAAATATCGACGATTATTTTGACCGGGCGGTATTTGCGTTCCGTAAGACGGGCAGGCAGGGCGCCTGCAACCGCCGTGGACAGCTTTCGTTTTAGAAAAGGCGGGTTTTTGCGTTAGTCGGTCTCATGCTCATCGACCATCCGGATGGCTTTAGCCGGGCACTCTTCCGCGCAGATGCCGCATCCCTTGCAATAATCATAGTCGATTTTCACCGGGATGGACTTAGTGACAATCCCCTCGGGACAATACATCCAGCAGAGAAAACAGGACTTCCGCCCTGTTTTGGATGGAATGCATTTAGAGCAGTCTATCTCGGGCCGTGACGATCTCCAGTCGCCGGTCTTTCCGGCTTCAGCCCTGCAAAGTTTCGATCTGGCAACCGTAAAGGGGTCTTTATGAGCTTTGCCGGGTCCCATGGTAATCCTTCCAGATTCTATTCGGCGGCGACCGGTGAAGGTCGCCGGGATTTTGTGAACGCCTGCTGAAAAATCAGGCACATGCCTTGCCCTGAGCACTGGACACGGTGGTCCCCTCGTAGGCCAGCCGCGCGCCGAGCACGTTCTTTTCCCCCGCCTCTCCCTTGAAATGGCTTCTCAGGGCCTTTTCAATGCTCTGCATGCCGATGAGCCCGGTCGCTTTCGAAAAGCCGCCCAGAATGGCCGTATTGAAAAGGACCATCCCGGAGATGATGAGGCCCGCTTTTGTGGCCCACCGTGTGGCGTCGGTTACCGCAACCCGCGCGGGGGAAGACAAAACGATCTGTTCAGGCGATTTCCTGCTGTTTATAAGAATGATGCCGTCTGGCTCGATCCCGGCAGCGACGTTTACCACACGCAGTATTGTCTCGTCCAGCACGACCACCACAGCGGGCTTCTGAACGAGTGAGAAGGTCCTCACCGGCTCGCGTGCGAACCTGTTTGTAGCGATGACGGGAGCGCCTCTTCTTTCGGCTCCGAAAAACGGAGCGGCTGTAACTCCCTCGTACCCGTCGCAATAGGCGGCTTCAGCCAGAATCTGAGCGGCCGTGACCGCGCCCTGACCACCGCGGCCGTGCCACCTTACCTCGATGTATTTGTTGTTCATTTCGCTGACGACCTCATTTTGCTCAATCCCTCAACCCGTTAATTCCTGACGCAGACTAATAGCTTTTTAGCGGCCGCGAGTCAACCTCGCTCTCTCATTCGTTGAAATGATGTTTGACAATATTGCAGACTCGCGTTAAGATTTTTACCACTGACAGCCGTTAGGGGTGCTCGGCAAGGCCGGGCTGAGAAAAAACCCTTGATACCTGATCTGGGCAATGCCAGCGTAGGGAAATGGCTTGGGGGAAAAAACTTTCGCTCTCCGCAAGACCGCTTCCCAACCCCTGGGGCGGTCTTTTTTATTTTTCAGTTTATTTGATGTTTTTCATTGTTCCATTATTAATTGGAGTTCAATTGGTCATTTTATGTGTTCATTTTGACGTGGGGGCAGTGCCGCCTTGGGCGGGATTCTCGCCTGCCACGTGGGTCTGGTCCGCCGGATGCGTGCGCTGAGTGAAATAGAGCGGAAGATTTACAGTCGGAACATGCTGCTGCCCGAAATCGGGGAATCGGGCCAATTGAAGCTGCTCGAAAGCCGGGTAATGATAATCGGTCTGGGGGGGCTTGGGAGTCCGGCGCTTTTTTACCTTGCTGCGGCCGGGGTCGGCAATATCGGGGCAGCCGACTGCGACGTTGTAGATCTATCGAACCTCCAGCGCCAGATTCTACACGGCAGGAAAGACGTCGGGCGCATTAAGACCGAGTCGGCCGTCGAGACGATTTCGCGATTGAACCCCGATATTCGGCTTAAGACGTACGGGGCAATTTCCGAGGAAAACATCGCC
>JBEKXG010000526.1:0-4016 GCA_049512295.1 Syntrophobacteraceae bacterium | reverse complement strand
AAGCGGCACGCGAATAGGCGATCACGCTCGTCCTTTTCAAAAAATCATCCACCCCGAGCGCAGAAGCAAACCGGGCCGCGCCTGCGGTCGTAAGCACGTGATTGGGGCCGGCAAAGTAATCTCCGACAGGCTCCGGAGTATGGTCCCCAATAAAGACCGCCCCCGCATTTTCGATCCTGCCAAGCCAGGGAAACGGGTCTTTGAGGTGCAGTTCGAGGTGTTCGGGCGCTATCCGATTTGCAAGTCCGAAAGCCACGTCCATGCTTTTTACGACGAAAACAGCCCCGTAGCGCTCGATTGAGGCTGCGGCGGTCTCGCCCCTGGGCAAGGCGCTCAACTGCATGGAAACGCTAAGCGCAATATCCCCGGCCAGGCCTTCTTCAGTGGTTATGCAGATTGCGCTTGCCATGCCGTCATGCTCGGCCTGGCTGAGGAGATCCGCCGCAATATAGTCCGCCCTGGCGCTCGAGTCCGCCAGGACCAGGATTTCACTCGGACCGGCAATCATATCTATCCCCACCTCGCCGGACAGGAGTTTCTTGGCGAGCGCCACGTAAATATTTCCGGGACCGACTATTACATCCACGGGCTGAATCGATTTCGTACCGTACGCAAGGGCCGCAATGCCCCAGGCGCTCCCCGCTCTGTGAATCCGGCTCACGCCCACCTCTCGCGCAGCAGCCAGAAGATAGGGGTTTATGCCGCCGTCCTTTCGCGGGGGAGTAATCATTGCAATGTCGGGTACCCCTGCGAGGCGCGCGGGTATTGCGTTCATCAGAACCGAGGAGATAAGGGGAGTTTCGCCGCCCCGCCCGCCCGGGATGTATAGCCCCGCGGCCCTGACCGGCCTCACTATCTGCCCGAGGAACGTTCCGTCGGGTTTAGTCATGAAATGAGAGTGACGGATTTGCTGTTTATGGAAATCCTCGATATTGCGGATTGCCGTCCGGATTATGGTTAAAAATTCCGAATCGACCTTACCGCATGCGGCATCTATCTCGGAATCAGATACGCACAGCCGCCCCTGTTCGAGTCCGGGAGCGTCAAACCGGCGCGAATAACGCAGCACCGCGGCGTCGCCTTCGGACTTGACCGCCCCGATTATCTCCAGAACTTCTGCTTCCAGCACGGGATCGGCCCCCGGCCTGCGCCCGGCGATTTCTGAAATCTTCCGTTCCGCCTCATCCGACGGATATGTAATGACGTCGATCACCTTTATTGTCCCTCAACAGCTATAACAAAAGCATCCGGAAATCCATTCGCCCTGAATCTCTCCACTTCCGCCTTCGCAACAACCAGGTCCTGATATGACCCGACCTGGACCCTGTACCACAGACCGTCTCTTTCAGGCAGATTGGTAACCCTGGCTTCCCGGTTTTCCCTGGTCATTTTGTCTTTCAGCCTGTAAGCGTTGGCCTGATCGCGAAAGGCCCCGACCTGGACGGTGAATCTGCCATAGCGGAACGAGGGTACCGGGTCCACCTTCCAATAGGTGGCACCGCCCACGGTTTGCGCGTCCGCATACTGAACCGCCTCGACCCTCACCCTTGCCAGCCCCTTCGAGTGACAGCCCAGGTCCTGGGCCCCCCTGGCGGAAAGGTCGATAATCCTTCCGGCCACAAATGGCCCGCGGTCGTTAATTCTCAAAATGGTCGATCTGCCGTTTTCAAGGTTTGTCACCTTGACGTAGGTTCCCAGGGGAAGTGTTTTGTGCGCCGCCGTATTTGCCCACATATCGTAGGGCTCCCCGCATGAGGTGCGTTTTCCATGAAAATTGGGCCCGTACCAACTGGCCAGGCCATCTTCCACATAGCCCTCTGCGCCGGGAAGAGGATAATACCAAATGCCGTTTATCCGATATGGTCTTTGAGATTTGAGTCCGGGAGAAACCGGTCCAGGCGGGGCGTAATATTTCGAACAGGCGGCCGACAAAAGGGACAGGCCAATAAGAATCCACAGATTCCGCATCTTTCGGATTTTCACCGCCCCACCTTACGGAAGTCGGATGTCGGATGTCGGAGAACGGATTTCCAATACCCGATATCCGATACCCGATACCTGTCAGTTGCTGATCTCGCCGTTTTGCTCCATTTTGGCGAGGTCTTCAAAGCGGATGTCTATGCCGAGAATTCCAGCTATGTCCTCGTCCGAGTCTCTAATCGGGGCGGAAACCGTGATACAGAGCGCCCCCGTGTAGCGCGAAGAGTAAAAGTCGGTTACGTGCACCTTTCCGTCCCTCATCGGCTCTATAAACCAGGGCCGGTCGGAGAGGTCCTCTCCCACCCTGGCGCTCTCGTATTTGGATTTATCCACTATATGCGTTATGTTGCGGGTTATCTTGAGTCCCTGCCTGTCAGTGACGTAGATGTACTGAATGAACGGATTGAGTTCCAGAAGGGTCTGCAGCAAAGGCTCCATGCGCTCCGGGTCAAGGCTTTTTATCATTTCACTTTCGACAACCTCTTCCACCAGGTGCGCGGCAAGAGCGTAGGCGTGCTGTTTGAGCATGTCGAATTCACTGATGAAATACTCGGGCAGGTACCGTCTGGACCACCTCTCCAGTTCATCATTGGATATAGAGGTATTGCGCCCCTTTTCGTACTCTCGCATTACCCGCTTGTAGATTTTTAGAATCCCGGGATGCCTCTTGTCCAGCCGACGATCCCCATCGAGCCGCAGGCGGTGGTTTACCCAATATGCTATGCTCGCAACACCGGACTTGTCCGTGACGGTGATGGCGATTGGCCTTCTCAATAATTTCCGGGTATCGAAAATATTGTAGATTTCCTCGTTTTTTACCAGCCCGTCGGCATGGATGCCCGCCCGTGTCGCATTGAATTCCTCACCGGCAAACGGATAGTTTGCGGGTACCGTATAGCCCAGCTCGGACTGAAAGTATTCGACGATGTCGGTTATCGCAGTTGTGTCCGTTCCGTTCGGGTCGCCTTTGAGTCCGATGTATTCGAAAATGAGGCCCTCGATAGGGGCATTGCCGGTACGCTCGCCGAACCCGAGCAGGGTCCCGTTTGCTCCGCTGCACCCATAGAGCCAGGCGGTTGCGGCGTTTACCAGCACCTTGTGGAAGTCGTTGTGGCCGTGCCACTCGAGGAGGTGTCCGGGAACCCCCGCGTCATCTATGAACGCCCTCACCAGCTTGGGGACGCTCCTGGGCAGGGCCGCGCCAGGGTAAGTCACGCCGAAACCGAGCGTATCGCAGAGGCGAATCTTTACGTCTATGCCGCTCTGTTCTCTGAGGCGCATCAGTTCGATGGCAAACGGGATACAGAAGCCGTGTATATCCGCGCGTGTGACGTCCTCGAAATGGCACCTTGGAATGATGCCTTTTTCCAATGCGGCCCGTACGATCGTGAGATATTTTTCAAGGGCCGCCTTGCGGTCCATGTTGAGTTTCATAAAGATGTGATAGTCGGAGACCGAACTCAGAATCCCGGTTTCCTTCAAACCCATCTGGGCCACCAGGTCCAGGTCCTGCTCAACCGCCCGAATCCATCCGGTTATCTGCGGATAGTCATACCCTTTGGCAAGGCAGGCACTCAGCGCCTGCCGGTCCTTATCGGTATACAGGAAGAACTCGGACTGGCGAATGACCCCGTTTGGGCCGGAGAGCCGGTGAAGCATCTCGAAAATCACTTCGATCTGCCTGACCGTATAGGGGGGCCGCGCCTGCTGGCCGTCCCGAAAGGTGGTATCCGTAATGAACATATCGTCGGCCGGGTCGATGGGCAGGAGCTTGTGGTCGAAATCGACGCGAGGAGCCTCATCGTATGGGAAAATATCCCGCATCAGGTTGGGTTTGTCCAAATCCTGAACATTGGGCCGCCTAAGGTCTAGATTTTCGTGGTCCAGCACCCTTTTTTTGGGGTTCCAACGAGCCATTGCCTTACTTCCTCAAGTCTGATTCCACCTTTATGCACAGTTCCAGAAGCTGATTCACATCCGCCTCGGACGGCGCATTCGTCATGAGGCAGGCCGCCTTTTGAGTCTTGGGGAAGGCG
>JBEKXG010000525.1:0-4019 GCA_049512295.1 Syntrophobacteraceae bacterium | reverse complement strand
CCCCGCTATGTCAATGAGAAGTGCACGGGCTGCGGCAAATGCTACGAGGCATGTACGATGGAAATCGACAATCCGTTCAATTATGGAATGGATAAGATCAAAGCAGCATACCTGCCGCACGAGATGGCCTTCCCCCAGCGCTTTGTGATCGACCCTGCGCTCGCCAAAAGCCCGGAAGGACGGAAGGTCAAGGAAGCATGTGAGTATGATGCAATCGAACTGGACATGCAGGCCAAAACGGTTGATCTCAAGGTTGGAGCGGTGGTCTGGGCAACGGGCTGGAGCCCCTATGACGCCGGGAAGCTTGATACGCTGGGTTTCGGGACCTGTCCGAATGTCATAACCAACGTTATGATGGAGCGCCTCGCGGCGGGCAATGGCCCCACAAAGGGTAAGATCGTTCGCCCTTCGGACGGCAAGGAGCCACAGACGGTTGCTTTCGTTCAGTGCGCCGGTTCGCGCGATGAAAACAACCTCCCGTTCTGCTCCTCCATCTGCTGCATGGCTTCAATGAAGCAGGCAACCTATGTGCGCGAGCAGTATCCTGATGCCAGGATATTCATCTTCTTCATCGACATTCGTGCGATGGACCGGCTGGAGTCCTTCTACGCCAAGCTCAAGGAAGACGCCAACATCGTCTTCTTCAAGGGCAAGGTCGCCAAAATCGAAGAGGACAGCGCAACGAAGAACCTGACCCTCAGGGTTGAGGACACCACTGCGGGTACTCTGAACCAGATCAGTGTTGACCTTGCGGTACTCGCCACCGGCATGCAGCCGAACACTTCCCTTTCGTCCGTACCTGCTTTGGCTCAGCGCGATGATTACGGATTCATCGCCTCCCTGGAAGCGGCCCCCGGATTCTACGCCGCAGGCTGTACAAGGACCCCCGCGGGTGTTTCCGAATCAGTTCAGGACGGCACGGCGGCGGCGCTCAAAGCCATCCAATCCGTTGTCAGGAGGTAGACTCGATGGACAAAAAGATTGCGGTATATATTTGTACGGGCTGCGGTATCGGGGAGGCACTCGAGATAGAACAGCTCAGCAAGGTGGCAAAATCTGAGTGCAAGGCCGCGGTATGCAAAAATCATCCGAACCTTTGCAGCCCGGCAGGCGCGCAGATGATCAGGGATGACATCGCAAACGAGGGTGTGAACACTCTGATCGTTGCCGCCTGTTCGCAACGCGTGATGTATGACGTGTTCAATTTCGAAGGCGTCATAATGGATCGCGTGAACCTGCGCGAGCAGGTCGTATGGAGCCATCCGGCAAACGACGAAGACACTCAGATGATGGCCGAAGACTACATTCGGATGGGCGCCGCCAGGATGAAGCAGACGCTGCCCCCCGAACCCTTCAAACCCGAGCAGGAATTGTCCACCGGCATCCTGGTCGTGGGTGGCGGGACCACCGGTATGACGGCCGCCCTCGAGGTGGCCAAAGCGGGGTTCTCGGCCGTGCTGGTCGAGAAGGAAACCGAGCTTGGCGGTTTTCAGAAAAACGTTTCGAAAAATGTCACCTTCCCGTACAAGGACGTGCAGGCCAACGAAATCAACAAGCTGATCGCAGCGGTCAGGAATAACGACAAGATAAAGGTCTTTACCGGCTCCAAAGTTGAAAAGCTCTCAGGCGGCCCCGGTGTTTTCAAAGCGCAGATCGGGCAGAACGGGTCCACCAGCGATCATAATGTCGGCGCTGTCATCCTGGCGGCGGGCTGGAAGCCCTACGACCCCGAAAAGCTCGACAAGAAGCTCGGGTACGGCGCATCTGCAAACGTCATAACAAACGTTCAGTTCGAGGAACGCGCAAAGTCGGGAAAAATCACAAGGCCGGCGGACGGCCGGGCCCTCAAGACAGTCGCTTTCATTCAGTGCGCCGGTCAGCGCGACCCGCAACATCTGCCTTACTGTTCTTCGGTGTGCTGTTTCACTGCCCTTAAACAGGCCATCCAGGTAAAGCAGCAGGACCCGAAGACCAATGTGTTCGTCTTCTACCAGGAGATGCGTACCCCCGGTCAGGGCGAAGATTTCTTCAGAAAGGCCCAGCAGGAGGGCGTAATTTTCGTCAGGACCCAGGCGCCTGAAGTTTTAACGAGTGGAGGCAAACTTGCCGTGGAAGCTTTTGACGAGCTTCTCGGGGACAAGATTCTCCTGGACGACCTGGATATGGTTGTGCTCGCCACCGGCATGGTGCCTGTCACGGCGTTCGGGGATTCCTTCAAGGCGCAGCAGTCGGACGAAGATAAGAAAGATGAAATGGTGGCCTCCGTTGATTCCATCTTCATCTCAGACGTCCTGAACCTGGAGTACCGCCAGGGTCCGGAGCTTCCCGAACTTCAGTACGGGTTCCCCGATTCCCACTTTATCTGTTTCCCGTATGAGAGCCGTCGAACCGGTGTCTATGCCGCCGGTCCGGTCCGCCGTCCAATGGGTATTTCAAACGCCGTTGAAGACGCTACCGGCGCCGCCATGAAGGCCATCCAGTGCGTCGAGCTCACCTCCAGGGGCATGGCCGTTCACCCCCGGGCCGGTGACATTACCTATCCGGAATTCTTCATGCAACGCTGTCCGCAGTGCAAGCGGTGTACGGAAGAGTGTCCGTTCGGCGCGATCAACGAGGATGAAAAAGGCAACCCTCTTCCTCAGCCGACCCGCTGCCGCCGCTGCTCCATTTGCATGGGATCGTGCCCCGAGCGCATCATCTCCTTCAAGAACTATTCGGTGGGAATAATCGGCGATATCATCAAGTCGATCAATGTTCCGGACGAATACGAGGAGAAGCCGCGCGTGCTCGTGTTCTGCTGCGAAAACGACGCCTATCCTGCACTGGATATGATCGGGCTTCGCAGGATGAGCTACAATGCATGGATTCGCGTAATCCCCCTTCGCTGTCTCGGATCGCTCAACCTGGTGTGGATCGCCGACTCTCTCTCCAAGGGGATCGACGGAATCATGCTTCTGGGGTGCCGTCACGGTGACAACTATCAGTGCCATTTTGTCAAAGGTAGTGAACTGGCGAACATTCGACTCAGCAAAGTCAAAGAAACTCTTGACCGGCTCGTTCTGGAATCGGATCGGGTTCGGTTCGAAACGGTTGCCATTACCGATTACGATAAGATGCCCGCTCTGCTCGATGAATTTGCCGAAAGACTTGTCGAAATTGGTCCGAACCCCTACAAGGGATATTGATAACTGTCGGAAGGGCCGCCCCCGCAGCGGGGTGCGGCCCTTCTGCCCCCGCATGCCGTGACTGAAGAGTTCAGGAGGTTAACGGATGAGCAACAAAGTCGATCCTAATTTGATAAGGGAATTGGAGGAATACGGGCTAAAGGACGCGAGCAAGTGCTATAACTGCGGAACCTGTACCGCTATATGCGACTTGGCGACCCCGGAGAACCCGTTTCCGAGAAAATTGGTAAGATACATTCAACTGGGGCAAAAAGAAAAAATCTTGAGATCGCCCGAACCATGGCTGTGCTATTACTGCGGTGACTGCTCGACCAGGTGCCCTCGCGGGGCGGATCCTGGCGAGACTATGATGGTCTTGCGCAGATACCTCACCTCGCTCTACGACTGGACTGGTTTCTCGCGCAAATTCTATATCTCTGAAACATTCGAAATCAGTGCTGTCGCCATAGTCGGAGTTCTCGTCGGCCTTGGACTGCTCATTTTCCACAGCGGCCCGATCAACTGGCAACACACGGATCTCAACTCCGTATGGCCGTCGGCTGAAATCGAAAAGGCGGACCTGGTGATGGCCGCCATCTTGTCGTTCTTCCTGCTGACCAATGTTTTCCGCTGCATTAAAATCGTCATGGGGGACTATTTCAAGAAGGTCCCCGCGGGGATGTATTACAGCGAACTGAAGTACATGCTCACTCACCTTTTCACTCAGAAACAGTTCGGCAAATGCAAGGACAGGCAGCAGTGGATCGTCCATCTTGCAATTATGACCGGATATTCCGCTATCTTCCTGATGGTGGTCGTTTTGGTAAACGGCCTGCCCCTCGGGATCGATTGGCT
>JBEKXG010000524.1:0-4025 GCA_049512295.1 Syntrophobacteraceae bacterium | reverse complement strand
GCTTTGCCAACTGGATGGTCTGAGCCCCGTTTCCACAGCCCAGATCCAGGATCTTGAGCCCGGACGAGCCCGGAGAATTCATCCGTTGAGGCTTTGCCGCGCGCAGCAGGTCGATGGCTTTTCGTGTTGAAGGATCGTCTCCGGGACCCAGGCGGGGCAAAGAGGCGTCGAAGATATCATAGAAGTAAACTGTCAGTTCGTATTGGTCCATTGTCCATATCTCCTCTGATGTTTCGATGAAATATGCTTCAAACAGTAGTATTTTCGGAGATTGCCGAACGAGGACATCAGAAGCCACACCACCAGTGCCGCGTCGCATTGGACCGGTTATCGGCCTCATGCGTTTGAGTTCGCTTAACGGTGCGCGGCTTCTGTTAGAGGACAATTGCCATAGAGTTTCAGTTTATGATTATATGAGGGGTTATGTCAAGGAAGTGTTTCGGCGACCTGGCCCGAGGAGGAATGGCAACTCCCCGGCTCGCTTCCCGCCGGGGCCGCCGATGATGGAAATCATTCGACTTTGCTGAGGGGTACTCTATGGTCGAGACTTCGCTAAGTATTATGACATTTTTTGAGTGGCGTTTTGCACTTGCGTCTTTAAAAAAGGCCCTACACCGTGGGCGCCCGAATGACGAAGGTCGATTTTGCGGCGAATTAGTGGATGCCACAATGTGAGGTCCGGTACTCGGGATCGCAGACGATCTTAGCGTTTCACTTCTCTGCGCCTTGTTGGGCTTCCCGTTGCCTCTTGATAATCTTAGCCAGACTCCGAAGGGCCTCATTGACAGAGTCGTGGTCGGGAAAGTACGCAGCTACATCCGGTTCGATGACTACAACATTGGCGCCTTCCTCATACCGTTTTGCGTACTTGCCCCGGACCCCGCCTGTAAAATCGTATTCCTCGAGCATGTCAGGGTCATTTTCCATTTTCTTCATGTCTGAATCTCTCCTTATTCGTAGCCACTCTAGCACTGACAATTCGGATCCGATCTGCTCTTTCCGTGTGCACGACAACGAGCAGGCGGCCTTTGTGGGATTGCCCGATCAGGACAAGGCGTTCCTCGTCATCGGAGTGCAGAGGATCGTCTATGGTCCTCGACAATGGATCGCGTAAGGCCGTGCTCGCCTCGTCGAATGAAACACCATGCCTTTTCACGTTCAGCCGCACCTTCTCGGGGTCCCACTCAAACAATAATCCCATCGGACTCACTTTTCTCCCTTGGCCGTCATTCACACGTTGCCCGCCAGCCTATTTAACGCGGTCATTTTTTATGATATCTGAGATGAACACGAAATCATAGAGGATGATTACGACTGGAAGTTCTGCAGTTTGCCAACGCCGTAACTTTTGGATTCATCAAGATATGATTCGCTTATAGAATCCCACCTTAGATTTTCTGTTTTCGCGCTACCAAAAAAATGGCGGAGGAATCCCCGGTGCGGCAGATTCGCTGGCGACTTTCGGGCGAGTATGCGTAGAGGCATACTCTATGGTCGAAACTACCTGGAAGCCATTCGAAGGAGTGTGGAGACCAGAGCCCCCAGCGAGCGCACCCCAAAAAGATTACTTTCAGGGAAGCGTTCACGCCGAAAATCCTCGCCGACGAAGAACCGGCCCGCGCAATAGACCCTCCTGACTTCGAGTTCGTCTACCACTGCCGTCGATCACGCTCGGGCTACGATGCCAGGGCGGGAATAATGCAGGTGTGCGCCTGGATGTATCTTTTCAAAAACTACGCGGTGAAAGGCTGGGTGGGCTTTACGGAGGTATACGGAATGCCGCTCAGGGCGGGCAAATACGAACCGGGGGCAGGCAGGGCTGACCGTAAGGCGCTTGTCCAGACAGCGCGCGCGCTCGGGGCCTTGCTCATTCGTGTCCTCTTTCTAATCGGAACCTGTCTTACTGCTTACTGAGGTTGCTTCCAACGCCAACCGCAGAACACGCGCAAATCGTAGGATATAGAATTACACCAGATCGGTGGAAGTGGTCATCTGGTTGAAAAAGTCAGTGATATTATTCTTCCTGCCCGATTCCATATGCGCCATGGCTGCACGTGGATGTTCATTCAGAACGCCCGTGATCATGTACGGGATAAAATAGCCCCAATCGATCTTCTCCCTCCAGGGAATGATATGCGATTCGATGACTTCAATCAACGGGCGCACCCTGAATTTGGGGTTTTTTAGAAAGGAGAGCAACAATTCCGTCGGACAATTCCCTGCCCCTCGACCAATACCGTACAAGCTGCCATCCAGGAAATTCACCCCGTCGATGATGGCGGCGATGGTATTGGCAAAGGCCAATTGCTGATTGTTGTGGCAGTGGATGCCGATGGTTTTCTCCGGCATGTGCTCCATATACTTCTTAGCCAGAACGTCTATGTCCTCCGAATAAAAGGCGCCGAAACTGTCCACCAAATAGACTATAGGGACGCGGCTTTTGGACAGGTCGTCCAGGGCCTCTTCCAGGTCCCTGGGTCCCACAGTTGAGACAGCCATCACGTTGATCGTGGTCTCATACCCCTTATCCTGACATTGATGGGCCAACTCAATAGCTGCGTCAATCTGGTGCACGTAGCAGGCCACTCGGACCATATCGAGAGAACTTGCTGATTTGGGCGGAATGTCATCGTATTCGATGCGACCGATATCGGCCATGGCCGAAAGCTTGATTTTCTTTTCGGAGTCGCCTATTATCCGCTGGAGATCGGGTTCCGCGCAAAACCGCCATGGGCCGTAATCATCGCGGGAGAAGGCGGACTCGGAGCTCAAATATCCAATTTCCATATAATCGATACCGGCCTGGGTATTTGCTTGATAGACCCGCCTTACGAAGTCGTCTTCGAACTGCCATTTATTCATTAAACCGCCGTCGCGGACCGTACAGTCCAGGACCTTAATCTGAGGGCGAAACATCTCCTTCTCCCCTTATAGCGCCATATCCCATCTCATTGACGGATGAGTGAAAGAAACTGCGTCACATTATGGAAGATCCGCCGCGGTTTTCTATCGGCCAACGCCTGGTGGCCGAACAGCGCCGCACCCACGCCTACGGCCGCTGCGCCAGCCTCAAAATACGCGTTTACGTTACTGCTGTCGACTCCGCCCACGGCCACCAGCGGGATCGCATCAAATGGTCCGAGAAGGTCCCGGATATGTTGAGGACCCAACACCGTGCACGGAAACACCTTGACCATGGCCGCACCGGCGGACCATGCTGTATATACTTCAGTTGGAGTCATAGCGCCGACGATGACCGGGATATCTTGCGACACGGCATATTCTATGACCGCCGCGTCCACATTGGGCGTTACCAGAAACATGGCGCCTGAGTCCACCGCTCTTCGGGCTTCATCAAGATTACGGATGGTTCCCACTCCGAGAAACTTACCCGCAGACACATGAGGGCGATTCTGCGCGATAATTTCTTCCGCACGGTCCGTATTGAATGTTACCTCAAGAGCCTGCAATCCTGCGTCAAAGGCTGCCGACATTACATTGCCAAAAAAATCGAGTGATACCCCACGCAATATACCGATAACCGGTATGTGCAATTTCATGACCAAATCCGAGGGCGCCAGGCGTCCAAATACGATAGCCTACCGGCCACAGGCGCGACATTGACCGGTGCTCAACCAACTTCGGGCTCCCAAAACAAAACGCCAACCCTTTTATGCAAGATGAGAACTCTTGTCAAGTATTCCCGCATCTTCCAACGGGCTGACAAGCCGAGGCATCTCCTGAATGGCGTTCTTCCCGCGGAACATCGAGAGCTTTTCCTAAAGATTATATCTGCCGCCCTTTCAGTTCTGGAGAATCATATCAGCCCCCTGAGGGCTATTCAATGGTTGAAACCATCGGGGATGCCTCAGGGCTGCCTGAAGATCATGAAGCACACCAATTTTGCCTGCCAACTCCTCTATGATCGAGACCACGTAGGACCATTCCGGCATGAAATCCACACTCAGGAACTGGGTTGCGTACCTGGAAGAAATACCCTTCGCCGAAACAGTCACCACCAAAAT
>JBEKXG010000523.1:0-4028 GCA_049512295.1 Syntrophobacteraceae bacterium | reverse complement strand
GAGCGCATCTTCGTGAGCTGACGGTCATCTCGTGGTTTGAGGGCAGATTCACTTAAACAGGTCGAAACTAAATAGTTTCCATCCGGAAAGGGTCCTTTTCCGCCCCCGGATCGAGTCCGGGGCAGGCTCTGGCGTTGTCAATCAATCTCGACGCTCCGCGAGGCGGTACCCAAGTACGCCTCCGCGCAACCCCTCGATTTCCTAGCCAGAACGGAAAATCCCTCCTTTCCGAATCGGAAACCTCGCGGGGCGTGAGGTTCTTATCCGGGGTTTCCGGATGGACACTAAATACCGACAGGGTGAGTCCTAAACCATACATCGTGTCTGAATTCCCAGCCGATCTAAGGAGCCGCAATGTTTCAGGAAGATAAATGCAACGAATGTGGAGACTGCCTGGAGTTCTGCCCTTACAATCGCTACGACAATGCCCGTGCCCGCAAAGAAATCAGTGAGCTGAAAGCGGGTGGAGCGCCTCCTATCCTTGGATCTTGCATCACTTGCGGTGCATGTAACCAGGTGTGCCCCACTCAGGCCAATCCTTTCGATTTGATCAATCAGCTCCAGGAACAAACTGGGGCTCTCGGAGTTCCGGATGAGGCATTGGAGCGATTTTCAAGGCTGCATGAGCTACCCGTCAAAATTGAAATGGGAAAGCCGGGTAAACCCGTCATCAATCTTTGCATCGTCGGCGCCATGGTCCGCGAACAGATCCAGGGCCCCCTGTTCAAAGGCCTTACAGTTGTCGAAGGGGCGGATTACTTCTGCGGAGTCGGCTACGTTCACCTCGGCAAGCCCAGCCTGACCGAACGACAGGCACGGCCCTTCATCGAAAAATTGTCGAATCTCAAGTCGGACGAGGTGATTTGTTTTCACGACGACTGCTACGCAATGCTCACGACTCTGGCGGCAGAGTATGATCTGAACGTTCCCTTCCTTCCGGTGCACCTGTTCGAGTACCTCTACCGCACACTTTCAGCGCGCGCGGACAGGATAACACCGGTTGGCCTGCGGATTGCCTACCAGGCCCCTTGTGCTTCCCGCTATACGCCCGAGAAGGACCATTACCTCGATAAGCTCTTCGATCTTGTCGGGGCCAACCGGGTCCAAAGGGAGCATGAGGGTCTGAACGGGCTGTGCTGCGGTGCTCCACTCATGGCAACGGATAAGGAGAGGGCCCTTGAGGTAAAGATGCGAAACATCAACGATGCGCGGGCAAATGGCGCCGAAGCGATGATTTTTCTTTGTCCGATGTGTTTCCTGAATCTTCGCAAACTCTGTCAGGAAAATGGAATGAAGCCGATCTTCATTACTCAGCTCTGCAGTCAGTCCATTGGAGAGTGACCCGCACTCTCAAACGTGAGGACTGAGGACGGAGGACAGAGTGACAAAACACTGTTTCTTTTCCTCAGCTCTCAGTCCCCGGATTAAACATTTCCGGGGCAGGCTCTCAGTCCTCCGGAACGAGACCTTGCCTCATCCAACATGCATTGATATTATTCCACGACTTTAAGACCGACTTGTATCAGGAGAAACGGGATGAGGCGTCCAGGCTTAGCCGAGACCTGCATCGGAATTTTCATACTGGCGATTCTGGCTGGAATAGCGGGTGGGGTATATATCGTGCAGTCGCAGTTCGATCCGGACTTCTATCGTGTTACTCTCCAGAAGGACGGGGATGGCGCCGGCCGCAAGAACTCGCTTCCGTCTCCCGTTGCGGCGCCCATACCTTCCTTCCTTCCCGAAAACCTCATTCCGCTCGGCCCGGAGGAGACGTTCGACTCCGAAACCTTATCCGATAAAATTGACGGCAAGGCCGAACTCTACCTTTCGAGCGGTTTTGTAAAGCTTTCCGCAAGGCGTTTTGCCAGGAAAGCGGACCCGAAAAGCTGGCTCGAGCTCTTCATATACGAAATGGGAGATCCAACAAACGCTTTCTCCGTGTACAGCGTTCAGAAAAGAAAAGACTCGCGGCCGCTCGACCTTGGCGTTGCCGCATACGCCACGGAGGATGCCTTTTTTTTCGCTAACGGCCCCAGATACTTTGAGATAATATCCTCATCAAAAGACCTCGCCGATGATATGACCGCACTGGCCAAAAATCTGGTTGAAACGGAGCCCCAACATGCCGGGCAGCAAACGGAATTTTCCCTCTTTCCGCCTGAATCTCTTGATGAGTCAAGCATATCGCTCATCATGAGCGACGTTTTCGGTTTCAGTATGCTCGACCGCGTATACACGGCCAGCTACGGTACGGAGGCTGCCCGGGTTACCGCGTTCCTCTCGAAGCGTGAGAGCGCCGAGGAAGCCGCCGATTTGGCGGCCGCATACGGCCGATTTCTGGTCGAAAACGGAGGCTCCGAAGCCGGTGAAATCCCTGAGGCGCCCGGCTCCAAAATATATAAGGTGTACGATACTTATGAAATCGTTTTGTCCAGGGGGAAGTTTCTTGCCGGGACTCACGAGGCAGATAACCTGGAAAGCGCAACGGATGTCGCCTCACGGATTTACCGCAAACTGGACGGGACCGGGAAATGAGCGAAAAATTCAAAGATAATCCGCCCCGATCGGAAATGGACAGGCGCGATTTTCTCACCCGTTCCGCAAAGGCCGGGATAGCTCTGGCGGCCGCAAGCGCCCTCGGCTATTTTTTGTACGACCCTGCCGGACCCGGCGCGCCGGTCGAGAAATCCTCATTCGCCGTGCCTGACTTTTCCGTTCCCGAGGCGGGCAAAAAGATAGCCATAGCAACCGGCGAGGACAGAATAAAGACTGTCAACGCCGCCATCGAGGCGCTCGGTGGGATCGAATGTTACGTCAAAAGAGGCGACAGGGTTTTGATAAAGGTGAACGCCGCCTTTGCAACCCCTCCTTCTCTTTGCGCCACAACCAACCCGGAGTTGCTCGCCGAAGTCACGCACCTGTGCTTCAGGGCAGGCGCCGAGGCAGTCGCTGTTGCCGACAATCCGATCAATAATCCGGAAAGCTGTTTTGCGCTCAGCGGCATCGAGCAAGCGGTCCAAAGTTCAGGGGCGAATCTTATTGTGCCCGGGGAGTCGCTTTTCACCAACATTACAGTGCCCGGCTCCAGTCTGATCCGCAATTGGCCCGTGTTCTCCGGGGCTTTCCAGGGAGCGACAAAGCTGATCGGGATTGCACCGGTGAAAGACCATCACAGGAGCGGCGCCTCGATGTCCATGAAAAACTGGTACGGGTTCATTGGAGGGAGGCGCAACATCTTTCATCAGGACATCCACACATTCATAAAAGATCTTGCGCTTATGATACGGCCTACTCTCGTCATTTTGGACGGGACTTTCGCCATGATTTCCAACGGACCGACCGGGGGCTCCGTTTCAGATCTCAAGCAGACGAACACGATGATCGTCAGTACCGATCAGGTTGCTGCCGACGCGGCCGGGGCGGCCCTGCTGGGCAAGACACCGGCCGATCTGCCCTTCATAGCCAAAGCTGAACAGGCTGGAGCGGGGACTTCCGATTTTGAGGCCCTGAGTCCTTTCCGCGTATCCGCAGGGTAAGAATCCGATGAGAATTACAACGGTCAGGCGCATAACCCAGGTATTCTTCTTTGTCCTGTTTATATGGTTCTGTATTGCGGGCACTTTCGGGCAATCCTTTTGGCAATTGCGGGGCTGGCCGCTAAATTGGTTCCTGCAGCTCGATCCGCTCGTTGCCCTGGGAACCATTCTGACGACCCGCGCTCTATATTCAGGACTGCTTTGGGCCTTTGCCACGGTCGTGCTTACCGTCGTTCTGGGAAGGTTCTTCTGCGGTTGGCTGTGCCCATTCGGCGCCATGCACCATTTTATTGGTTATCTCGGCTCGCGCGCACGCTCCGTCAGAGAGAAAATCACCGTGAACCGATATATGGACAGCCAGAGGATAAAATACTACGTCCTTCTGGTCCTGCTTTCCCCGGCGGCCGGCTCATTACTGGTAAACATCGCGGATTCTTCAACCCGGGATCCGCTCGTCATAGCCGGGATCATATTCATTGCGGCAATTGCCGC
>JBEKXG010000522.1:0-4033 GCA_049512295.1 Syntrophobacteraceae bacterium | reverse complement strand
CTCGAAGCTGGTTACCTCTATATCACGGGTCCTGGTGTGGACCTGAACCGTGCCATGCCGGATTCCCACCGGGATGACTTTCGGAAAAAGAGAGATGATTTCCCCGGTGCTCGCGTTTGTGGCAAGGTCCCAATCCTTTGGCTCAATCTCGAGGAGAAAATCACGCAGCGCCCCGCCAACGATCCAGACGTCAAATCCGGCCTTGTGGAGTGTTTCCATGACTGCGAGAACATCGCCTGGAACAAAGGAGAGTCCTAACCTGGGGGACGGCATTGGCATCGCGAGACAATCCGGGCAGGGGTTAACAGATAACGAAAATCGGCTTGACCTTTTCGCAATGGCAAATATAATTGACAAAGGTGATTTTGGGCAAGGACATTAAGGCTGATTGAATTCACCCGATTTGCCGATTAGACTTCAGGAGGCAGGTTTTTTGCGTGAATACGGAACAGGCATACGCTAAGATGGATGAGGCAAATCGCATAATCGAAGATTTCCCCATGGGGAAATACGCGATCTATACGATTCTGTTTCTCACGGAGGTCGCGCTCTGTTTTGTCATTGCTTACGCTATTTAGGCTGGACTTATTCGTTTCAGATGGGTATATTGGGGCGAACATGGGTATTAAACACTTTTTTCGGAAACCCAAGATGATCGCTTCCCTGTCTTTGCTCCTTCTACTCGCTCTACTACTTAGGCCGCCGCGCCGGATCGGGGGAACCTTCGCCTTTCTCTTCCTATGATGTAAACTGAGACTGACTGACAATCAAAGGCCATGGGTTCTCTCCATGGCCTTTTTGCGTTTCTGGACTTTTTTTATTTTTAACAGCCTCCATCGCATAAGGAGAACAAGATGAGCAGAAATATCCATATTTTTGACACCACACTCAGGGACGGGGAGCAGGTTCCGGGGGCAAAGCTCAATAAGAGGCAAAAGATCGAAATCGCCCAGCAGCTTGCGAAGCTCAATGTTGACATAATTGAAGGAGGCTTCCCCTGTTCTTCGCCCGGCGACCTTGATGCGGTCAGGGAAATCTCGCGACAGGTGAAAGGACCGGTGATAGCGGCTCTTGCCCGCGCGGTGAAAGAAGACATCGATATCGCCTGGGAGGCCGTCCGTGAGGCGCAACGGCCCCGGATTCACGTTTTCCTGAGCTCATCCGACATTCACATACAGAAGCAACTGCGGCGCGACCGCGAAAGCGCACTGCAGATGGCTGTAGAGGCGGTCAAATATGCAAAGGGCTTGTGCCATGACGTGGAATTCTCCACCATGGATGGTTCGAGGACGGAATTCGAATTCCTGTGCCGCATGATCGAGGCAGCCATTCGGGCCGGGTCTACCGTTATTAACGTTCCAGACACGGTCGGATACGCCCTGCCCGAAGAGTTTGGCGACCTCATCCATAGACTCCGTGAGGCCGTTCCATCAATGGACCGCGTCCTTCTGAGCGTCCACTGCCACAACGACCTCGGATTGGCGGTCGCCAACAGCATCGCCGCTGTTCGCAACGGAGCGGACCAGGTGGAGTGCACGATCAACGGAATCGGCGAACGGGCCGGAAACGCATCCCTCGAGGAAATCGTAATGGTGCTCAGGACCCGGTTTGAAAGTTACCAGGCGGCTACAGCCATCGATACCACTGAGATATACCGTACCAGCCGAATGGTAAGCAGGCTCATGAACATCCCCGTCCAGCCAAACAAAGCCATAGTTGGAAGCAACGCCTTTGCACATTCCTCGGGAATTCACCAGGACGGCGTTCTCAAAGACAGGACAACATACGAGATCATGAGACCCGAGGATCTCGGGATAAAACAGCACACCTTAGTACTCACAGCCCGTTCCGGGCGAGCCGCCCTCAGGCACCGTCTCGCCGAGCTCGGTTTCTCGCTCGCCCCTGAAGTCTTTGAGCGCGTTCACAATCGTTTTCTCGATGTAGCCGACCGGAAAAAAGAGATCACCAGCCAGGATCTCCAATCGATCGTCGAGATCGAGGTTTCCAAGGTGCCCGAGACCTACACATTGCAAAGCGTGCAGATCATGAGCGGTACTAAAATGGTCCCGCTCGCCTCGGTAACTCTCAAGCGAGACGGTCAACTCCTTACGGACGCGGCGACCGGAAACGGTCCGGTAGACGCTGTTTTCAACGGGATAGAGCGAATTATCGGGGTTCCGGGCAAACTTCGCGATTATGACTTGAAGGCAGTTACAATGGGCCGGGACGCCCTTGGTGAAGCTATGGTAAGGGTACAGATCGGGGAGACCATCTATTCCGGCATAGGGACCAGTCCGGACGTGATCGAAGCCAGCGCCCGCGCCTATCTGAACGCCTATAATCGATACTTTGCAAACGGCGGCGCGGAAATGATTCGGAGTTCCACTGCCAATGCCGGTCCGAGTTCGCAGGGCGCAGAAACCGGCGCCGGTTGATCGCCGGCAAGGCCACCTCGCGGAGCTGCAAACCGGATAAACACTCCACGCTCCGCGAGGCGCCCAGGCTCTATGCCCTGTAGACGGCGCTGACGATTATCAGATCGTCCACTTTCTCGAAATACGCCACTTTGGGTAGCCATTGCTTGGTTTTAGGATGATACCACTTGTACTCCACCCAGCCCTTTCCCTCGGAGTTGGCGGTATCCACTATCTGCTGTATGAATTTCTTTCCGTCCGAATCCATCAGGTCAATGAAGTCCTCTCCCACGAACTTCTCGTTTACTCCATGGGCCAGCATAGTTCCCTTCGGATTGAGGACGTAAATGTACATTTCATCCTGGACGAACATTCCGTTCGGGTTTGTGAACTCGGCAAGAGAGATCCTCTTGCCGGAAGCCTTGTAAAATGATTTCGCGTTGCTCACCCAATCCCTTGCATCCTCCTTGGTCCTCAAGCTCATTTTAGTCCTCCTTTAGAAGTAGAAACCGGAAAAAGAATTCAAAGCGAAACTGGAATGCACCGCGAACAGGCGGCCCAAGACTACGCGTGAGAAGTCAACCTGGAGCAAAACGGACTAAACCAACCTCGTTGATAGGGCCAACATTCACATTAACCCCATACTATCGGTCAGGAAAATAGTCAACATCGTTTTGCCGCGAACCGGCCCCGGCATGGATATTTCGGTGCTTTCGCGGCCGTAACCCCTCGATGCCCATTTTCTTCAGATGCCCAAACCCGGGGTATCGAACCTTTCTTTTTTTTTGCCATGCAATTTAAATCGGCCCGACCTTCCTTGAACAAATTCGTCAAGACGTTTAGAATGCTCGCTGATCTGGTAGCGAGTTCGATTACGCGGTTCCCCGCCGGGCGTTCCCGGATGGACACTGCCCAGGGTCAGGGAAGATGAAGACATTCGAAACCGATGCAATCGTTCTTAGCGCACGCGACCATGGAGAATCGGATCGCCTGGTGACATTCCACTCCGCCAGGTTCGGCACATTGCGTGGAATTGCCAAGGGCGCCAGGAGAAGCAGGAAAAGGTTTGCAAACGTTTTTGAGCCATGCAGCCTCGTGAGGCTGGAATGTCGGGAGAGGAATTCTTATATCTGGATTGAAGGCTGCAAGCTGGTGGAACCCTATCTTCCCATGCGCAGGGATATCGAGAAATGGGCATATGCAGCGCTTTTTTCCGAAATCATTCTGGAAATGGTCCCGGCAGGAGAGTCGCACCTCGGTCCCTTTCTTCTTCACAAAGAGACCCTTGACAGATTGGAGAGCGACAGGGACCCGCAAAATGTGTTATTATTGGCGCTATTGCGGTTTCTGTTTCTGATGGGATATATGCCGGCGATGGATGGGTGCGCGATTTGCCAGTGCAGGCTGAAAACTGCCAAACAATGGTTCTGGCATGCGGCTCAGGGGAAACTGGTCTGTCAGGATCACTTTTGTTCGAATAATACCGGGTATATCGCCCTGGATATGGGGACCCTGGCGTTAATACATTATTTGAGGGAAATTCCGCTCGAAAAGATTTGGCGGCTGCGGATGCGCCATGAAATTAAAACGCCCCTTTTGAGGGGTCTTCTCGATTGGTT
>JBEKXG010000521.1:0-4050 GCA_049512295.1 Syntrophobacteraceae bacterium | reverse complement strand
GGAAGGCAGGATTGTAAGGCGTAATGTTTTCTGAAAGAAAGGTCTGGTGAACCTGGGCGCGCTGCGAAAGGAGTGTAGCGCTGAAGGCGACTCCGAAACTGCCTCCAAGATTCCTTACGAGGTTGAAAACTCCCGATGCATTGCCCATCTGCTGCACGGGGACATTAACGTAAGCTGCGGCCGCCAGGGGAACGAAGAAGAGCCCAAGCCCAAGACCCTGTACCAGCCGAGGCATGGATATCGAGTAAAAATCAGCCTGGAGGTTGAAATTCGACATCATCAATAAGGCATAAGCGGAAAGGGCGAGGCCAACGATCAGGATGTACCTCGGTTTGATCCCTTTTTTCATTAGAATTCCTGCAAGAGGCATTACGAAGAAGCTCGATATGCCACCCGGACCAAGGACCAGCCCGGCCCAAAGCGCGGTATATCCCATTAGCTGCTGGAGGTAGAGAGGCAGCAGAACGATGCTTCCGAAGAGACAGAAAAAACCGAGAAACATTATTAAAGTCCCGGCGGTGAAGCTCCTGTCCTTGAAAATCCTCAGATCGACGACGGGATGTTCGGTGGTCAGCTCCACGATAATGAAAAGGGTCAAAGCCAGGGCCGCCGTAATGGAGAGGATAACAATGAAATTAGATTGCAGCCAGTCCTCACGCTCGCCTTTATCGAGGACGATTTGAAGCGCGCTGAGGCCAAGGGTAAGCAAGAAAAGGCCCCACTTGTCGATGCGGAACACTTCCCGTTTTATGTAGGCTGGATCGTGAATGAAAAAGGCTGCCATGAAGACGGCGAGTATACCCGCCGGTAGATTGATGTAGAAAACCCAGCGCCAGGACCATTCGTCGGTTATCCACCCGCCGACGACCGGTCCCACGATCGGGGCCATGACCACGCCCATTCCGAAAACGGCCATAGCCATACCGTGTTCGCGCCGCGGGAAGGTCTCGAGCAAAATTGCCTGGGACAGCGGCTGGAGCCCGCCTCCGCCGAGACCTTGCAGGATACGCGCCATAATGAGCACATGAAGAGATGGCGCCGCGCCGCAAAGAATCGAACTGACCGTAAAGAGCAAGAGGGAAAATATTAGATAGCGCTTCCTTCCGAAAACGCTGGCCAGCCAGCCGGTAATGGGGATTATGATGGCGTTGGATACGAGATAGGATGTAAGCACCCAGGTAACTTCGTCCACCCCCGCGTTCATGCTCCCCTGAATGTGGGGAAGGGAGACGTTGACGACGCTCGTATCCATAACCTCGATAAAGGTCGGAAGCATAACCGAAAGGGCCACAATCCATTTATTGACCCTGGGGCTGTCTTCGAACGTAGGGGTCATGGCTCTTGTGATGACGGCGACATATCCCGGGCCGAAGTGGTTTGCAGCAGATACGAACCGTTTCTGTCCGCCACGTCTATGGTCACTTCCAGAGACGCTCCGACCCTCAGCGGATGGTCAGGCGGAGGAGGCCGGTCCAGCTCGATCTTTACCGGAATCCGCTGAACGACTTTGATCCAGTTGCCGGTGGCATTCTCAGGTGGAATGAGGGAAAAGGCGGCGCCGGTCCCTGCCCGGATCCCGGACACCTTCCCTGTGTAAACGTATCCGGGATAGATATCGGCCGATATCGATGCGGGCTGCCCGATGCGCACGTTGGTGAGCTGTGTTTCCTTGAAATTGGCCTCTATGTAAATTTTACCGAGAGGGACAACAGCCATCAGTGCCTGTCCGGGCTGCACCCGGTCTCCGAGCTGAATATTCTTTTGAGCAATGTAGCCATCGATTGACGCGGCGATAACGCAGTAGGACAGATTTAGCCGGGCTGCCTCAAGCTCGGCCATTGATTTGTCACGTTTAGCTTTGAGCGCGTCAACTTTGCGGAGTTGGACATCAACGTTGGCCAGCTCGCTTCTTGCGGCCTGAAGCTGCGCCCTGGCGCGGCTTACCTGTTGAGTGGAGGCTGAAAAAGCCGACTCGAGGGCGGCTATCTGGGCATCTACCGCTCGGAGTTGGGCCTTAGCCTTGTCATAGGAGGTTTGCGCCTCCTCGCTCCGGCGCTGGGTCCCGGCGCCGGAAGCCGAAAGGGTTTCGAAGCGTTTGAAATCGCGCTCTGCCTGAACCAAATCTGCTGCGGTGGCGGCGCGGCTGTTCCTCAATTGTTCGTGATTGTGCCTGGTTTGACTTTCCGTATCCCGGGCAGCCTTGAGCGCAGCCTCTGCGGCCTCCACCTGGGAGGATGTCTGGATATTGACCGGGGGCACCATTATTTCGGCGGCCTTGAGGTCGGCCTCATCCCCGTCGAGCGCCGCCTTTGCTCTGTCAACGGCAACTTTGTAGTCGGCCGGGTCCAGTTCGATGAGGGTCTGCCCGGTCTGGACCGCAAAATCGTTATCCACGAGTATCTTGATGATAGTTCCGGGAACTCGAACGCTCACCATCGCGCTGTCCGCCCTGGCATAAGCGTCATCGGTAGTTGCGTAATTCCTCATGAAAACCCACCAGTAGATGGTCGCCGCAACCGCCAGAACCAGGACGATGAGTGCTCCGATTTTGATTCGCCGCGCCTTGGTGTTATTGTTCGGGCGTTCGGGTCCGGCTGTTTCTTCGTCTGCCATATCGGATGACATGAGAGCCTTTCAGAGACTTAAGATCTTAATTTATAGTCCCGCCGATCGCCCGTTCCAGTTCCGCTTTGGCAATTTCGTAGCCGTAGATGGACTGATAGAAATCAGCGCGGGTCTGAGCCAGAAACACTTGGGCGTTCAAAACCTCAAGGAATATCACGACCTGCTCTTTGTACTGGAGCGTGGTAATCCGGTCGTTTTCTTCCGCCTGTTCGACAGCGACCCTGGTAGTGTCGATATTTGCTTTCGTCACCTTTAACTGTTCGAGGGCGTTTTCCACCTGGAGCCGGATTTTCTGGAGAAGGTCGTCGCGTCTCTGTTCGATTCCCCTCAGGCGATACTCCCATTCGAGTTCGGAAGCTCTTGTCTTGCCCCCCTCGAACAAATTCCAGTCCACTCTTACACCTACGGCGGCGTTATAATTGTTTGCGTATGGATTGTTATCGGCCGTGAAGTTTTCGCCTTCCCGGTAATATTGGGCAAACGCGGAGACACGCGGATAATAGCTGCTCCGGGCAGCCGTTTTGGAGTATTCGGCTTGCCTGATCGACGCTTTGACAGCAAGGTATTCAGGCCGTTTTTCTTCGGCTGTCGAATATAACTGATGCAGGTCGGGGATCTGGTAGGTTCTTTCCTCGATTCCAGCCAGTTCGACTTTTTCCTGCAGGTCGAGATCCAGAAGCTGATTCAGGGTCGAGCGAAGAACGACCAACTGCTTGACGGTGCTTCTCTCGCGCTGCACCGCCTCGGACAGGGCGACATCCGCCTTGAGTACGTCGTTTTGAGCGGCGACTCCCTGACGGTAATTGGCCTCGGCGTTTTTCTTCTGCACTTCCAGGCTTGCCACATTGTCACGAGCCACCTCAACGAGTTTGGCTCCAAGGAGCGTCTGGAGATAGGCGATGCGAACGTCCCGCATGAGGTTGAGGCGGGCTTCCTCGAGCTGATATTGAGATATCTTCAGACCCACCTTGCTTGCCTTGTATTGGGACTCCAGACCAAAGCCGGTAAACAGAGGCTGGATGATATCGACTTGCCACCTGTTGATGGTTTGAATCGAAAACGGAATCCTCTGAAACGTCGTGCCAGGTAAGGAGATAAAGGGCTGATCGCCGAGCCGCGTAAATGCATAGGACCCGTCGACCTTCGGGAAAAAGTCGGCTTTAGCCTGGTTGAGCTTTTCACCGGCCACCGAGACGTCCTCGAAAGCGGCCCTGTAAGCCATGTTGTGCGCCAGTGCATAGTCGATGGCGGCTTCTACGCTAAGAGGTTGTGGCAGGTCGTTCCTGGCAGCCTCTCCCGCTGCCGTGGAGGCGAGAAATAACGCCAGCAGTATAAAAAAGGTGTTTATCCGTTTCATGATTGCACCGGACGCCGCTCTTTCAGCAGCTTTGCGATTTCCAGGAAACAAAGTTCCGAAAGGGAACC